>CALGRQ010000051.1 GCA_937880795.1 uncultured Dyadobacter sp.
AGAGTATACCGGATTTGTATCTCCAGGTGTATTTGCGATGTTCCTATTAGGATTCTTCTGGAAGAAAACTACCTCAAATGCAGCGTTATTTGCAACTATCGTAGGTTTCCTATTATCTATCGTGTTGAAGTTCTTACCTGATTTTATGGATCTTTCATTCTTGGCATCGACAGGTTTTTCAGTGCCGGTGAATGGAGTTTATGAGATACCTTTTATTGACCGTATCGGATTTGTCTTTATATTCTGTTTAATCGGTATGTATTTCATCAGTATCTATGAAAACAAAAAAGGTGTTGTCGCCAAAGGCCTAGAAATCGACGCGACTATGTTCAAGACAAAAACGGGGTTCGCCGTTGGTGCCCTTTTAGTCATCGGTATCACCGCAGCCTTATATACCATATTTTGGTAATGAAGTAAACAATGGAGGGAGCAATTAGCTCCCTCCATTGTTTACTAATAACCGAACCTTAAAAATCTGTTCAGTAGTCTTTTACTCCATTACGCTGACTAATGCAAGACCTTTTGACTTATTCTTCTTAAAAGAATTTAAATTGTCAAATTATAATAATAAATTAGAGTATATATCCATTCCCTGTAAGGCTTTAACCTCTTAATTATGAAATTATTCAGCGTCATTTTTTTTCTATTTATTGCGGTAAATCAATTAGTGGCACAAACCAATCAGGTGCTCTTCGAAAATGTTCGGATAGTTGATCATAAGTTGGCTAAATTATCAGATCCGGTCAACGTATTGGTAGAAGGAAATCTAATTAAAAAGATAAGCAGTACTTCCATTTCGGTATCTGAACCAGGACTGACAATAATTGAAGGGGAAGGCAGAACCCTGATGCCAGGATTAATCGATGTTCATGTTCATTTAGTGTTCGGCGCTCTAACTATGCCAGAAATGATGACGAATGATCTTTCTGAGGAATTCTTAGTAAATAAAGTTGGCGGGTCAGCTCAAAACATGCTTATGCGAGGATTTACTAGTGTTCGTGATGCGGGTGGTCCGATCTTTCCATTAAAAGCCGGTATAGATAATGGGAATTTAGTGGGACCTAGAATTTGGCCCTCAGGAGCGACCATTAGTCAAACTTCTGGACATGGAGATTATAGGACTCCAAAGGAGCCATCTCGTCGTTTTACTGGAGTAGTCTCACGTGCAGAACGATATGGTGCAACCTTTATTGCAGATGGTCGAGATGAAGTCTTAACAGCCGTGAGGGAAAATCTTAGATTTGGTGCTAGTCAAATTAAGTTAATGGCCGGAGGAGGTACCGCATCGGCTTATGACCCGATCGATGTAACTCAATATACTTTAGACGAAATGAAAGCTGCGGTTGATGCTGCTGAAGATTGGGGAACATATGTCACTGTTCACGCCTACACTCCTAGAGCAGTGCAGCGTGCTATCGAAGCTGGAGTAAAATGTGTAGAACATGGTCAAATGCTGGACGAGGAGACCCTTAAATTAATGGCCAAAAATGATATTTGGTTAAGTCTTCAAAACTTGGTCGATAATACTGAGGGTATGGATGAGCAAAGAAGGATCAAACGTAAGCCAGTTCTTGAAGGACAAGCTAAAGTGTGGCCACTTGCAAAAAAATTAGGTGTAAGACTTGCTTGGGGTACTGATTTTCTTTTCGAACCTGAACTAAATGAACTGCAAAATAGCTATATGTTACGACTGCAAAAGTGGTTCAGCAATGCAGAAATATTAAAAATGATTACCCAAGATAATGGCGAACTTTTACAATTATCCGGTCTTCGTAGCCCCTATCAGGGAAAACTAGGAGTTGTGGAAGAGCAGGCTCTGGCGGACCTTCTATTAATTGATGGAAACCCTTTTGAGGACCTTTCCGTTATCGAAAATCCAGAAAAAAACTTTCTCTTGATCATGAAAGATGGTAAAATCTATAAGGACGACATCAAGAAAGCAAAACATTAAATAACAAGCGAAATAAGCTTTTTTTGCGTTTCGCAATATCCCAGATGATTACTTTTTCATATCCCAAGCCAATATTAACAGCCGCTACTAAAGATGCGAGCTGTACATCATCATATTTACCTCCCCCCCCATGTTTTTATCAATTTTTCCGATAAATAAAATTCTTTAAATTTCATATCACCCTTAAGACGACTGCCGGGTAAGTTTCCTTTATTGCCCTTAACGATCAATTTAAAATGTTTATTAACATTTTAGTAATGTTAAACTGATCTAAGCTTAAACTTATACTCGTACGTTTGGGCTCATGAAATTTTCCAAATCTATGAAATACCCGTAGTGCATTATAAAAAAGGTTACTCATAATACGAAAATTTCGTATATTGTATTGACTATCAATCTAATACGTTATGAATAACCTAGATGCAATTTACGATTTTATTTTAAAGGAATTAAGAAAATTAACCATCAAAGAAAATTTTTATTTCAAACCAATTAAACCAAAATTATCTGATTTAGAACTCATTGCAATAAATATTTCTGCAGAATATCTATCGATAGATTCAGAATATCAGTTGTTTAGATACCTCTCTAATTCAAAACTAAAGGGAATGATTGAGAGAAGTGTGTTTAATCGCAGAAAAAGAAAGCTTTTCTTACACTTGGAAAATATAAGAAAACTTATGGTTGCTAAATTTAATGAGATGGAAACCACTTTTATTGTAGATTCGATGCCTTTAGAAATCTGCAAAAACGCAAGAGCGAACCGCTCTAAAATTTGTAAGGAAAATGAATTTTCGTTTCCCAGCAAAGGTTATTGCGCTTCTCAATCGAGTTATTATTATGGTTACAAATTACATGCAGTTTGTTCTGTTTCCGGAGTTTTCCAAAGTTTTGATATTTCTACAGCAAGCATTCATTATATTCATTTTTTGCAAGATATCAAGCATCAAATGAACAATTGTACGTTGATTGGAGACAGGGGTTATTTATCCACCCAAGTGCAAACAGATTTGTTCAATTATGCGAATATAAAGCTGGATACACCCATGAGAAACAACCAAAAA
The DNA here is from genome assembly GCA_937880795.1 of uncultured Dyadobacter sp. Lineage (GTDB taxonomy): Bacteria > Bacteroidota > Bacteroidia > Cytophagales > Spirosomataceae > Dyadobacter. Next base: position 3,016 of record CALGRQ010000051.1, read on the forward strand.
AATTATCAAAAACAAAAATATATTTTCAGAAAATCCAGAAAAAGAATTGAGACTTTATTCTCTCAACTTTGCGACCAATTTAAAATCAGAAACAATTACGCAAAATCTTTTAACGGTTTTAAAAAAAGGGTATTGAGCAAAATAACAGCATTAACTTTCATTCAGTTTGTAAATGTTTTTGTTTCCAATAGAAAAATGAATAGATTTAAAATTGAATTAATTTAATAATGCACTACGAGTTATGAAATTGAAAAATAAACAATTCTTATTGTTTGTTTCTTGCATGTCTCTAGTTTCATTCAGTCCAGCGATGGCTTCAGGATTGGCTGTAAAACTTGAAATTGCAGAAGCACAACAAAAAGAAATCAATGGAAAGGTTTATGATGCTACCGGTGTTCCCCTTTCCGGAGTTACCATCACCAACCTTCAGAACCAAACCACAGCTCAGTCTAACGAAGACGGATCTTTCAGCATCGATGCTGAGAATGGACAGAGAATCCGCTTTTCCTTTTTGGGATTCCTTTCTCAAGAATTAACAGTAAATGATCAGACCGAAGTAACTATCAGGTTAGAACTTGACAACACCGCTCTCGATGAAGTGGTTGTTGTAGGTTACGGGTCACAAAAGAAAGTAAATTTAACAGGTGCTGTTGATCAAGTAGGACAAGAGGTATTCCAAGGCAGACCAATGGCTAACGTAAGTCAGATGTTGCAAGGTGCCGTTCCTAACTTAAATATCACTCCTGCCGATGGTAAACCAACACGTGCCCCAAGTTTCAATATTCGTGGTACAACCTCAATCGGGCAGGGTGGTAGTGCTTTGATCCTTATTGATGGGGTTGAAGGCGATCCTTCTATTTTGAACCCAAATGACATCGAATCAGTATCGGTATTAAAGGACGCATCATCGGCAGCTATATATGGTTCTCGTGGTACATTCGGTGTTGTATTGATTACCACTAAACGTGCCAAGGAAGGACGTAGTACGATTAACTACTCAGGTGGTTTAACTACACAAAAGCCAACCACACTTCCGGATTTCGTAACCGATGGATACACCTATGCAGAACGTTTCTTCGAAGCTTATAATGCTTGGAATAACTATTCATCTGTTCCTAGTAAATTAAATAAAACTCAAATCTTTACACTCGACTGGCTTGAAGAGTTTAGAAAAAGGAAAGAAGCAGGAAATACAGAGGAAATTACAGTAAACAGTAATGGCGAATATGTGTATTATGGTAACGAAGATTATTACGGAGCTTTAATCAAAGACAACTCGTTCGTCCAAGATCACAATCTTTCGGCGAGTGGTACCTCAGGTAAGATTGATTATTTCTTATCAGGTAGGTTATTTGATAACAATGGTTTGTATCGCTACAATACTGATACGTATAAAAGCTATAATACAAGAGCAAAAGCCGGTCTTCAGGTCACCGATTGGCTGAGAATAGAGAATAACATCGATTATGCCTTCATGAAATATCATGATCCTTCCACTGCAGGAGAAGGGGGTAATATCTGGCGTAATATTGCTGACGAAGGAAATCCATTGGCTCCATTGCTTATGAAGGTCACCCTTCTTCCCCTATCTATAATCCAGATGGTAGTCTCTCTTTTTCAGCGGCATATACGGTAGGAGACTTTATTTATGGAAAGAATGGTACAGGTTCAGAAAAGAAAGATCTGAGAAATACCACTTCATTTTCGACAAAATTCTTTAACAATACATTTCGTATCAAGGGAGACTTAACCTTTCGTAATAGAGATTTCGGATCAACCCGCATTAGAGTGCCGGTTCCCTACAGTGTAAAAGAAGGCGAAGTAAATCTATTGGAAACAAGTATGAACGACAACATTTATCAGGTTGCACAAGAAACCAATTATTTATTCACCAACCTGTATGGAGAATACGAAAATACGGATATAATTACGAACAGCAGCGTTACAATGCTACTTATATCACTAAGAATGGACTTTTGACTGAGAATACGGAAAATATCAATCTTGCCTTAGGTGATGCGGTTCAAGCAACAGCTGGATATAACCGTTATAGAATTGCTGGATTATTTTTCCGCTTGAATTATATTTACAAAGACTGTTACCTTTTCGAAGCTAACGGGCGATACGACGGTTCTTCTAAGTTCCCAACGAACGAACAGTGGGCTTTCTTCCCTTCGGTGTCCGCTGGATGGAGAGT
>CALGRQ010000052.1 GCA_937880795.1 uncultured Dyadobacter sp.
GTATATTCTTGCCGATTTAATCTTAATTTTCTGAGTCAAAGAAGTTGGTACTTTATAGCCAACCACCAAATTCTTCAGACGAAGATAAGCCGCGGAGCGCACCCAATAAGAAGATGTTACGTAGTTATTGGCAATACTGTTGGCTGTCAAACGAGGATAGGCTGCATCCGTATTTTCAGGCGACCAGTAGTCCTTCTGATGTTCATACATTGAGCCCTGGAAGTATGCCGAATAGAATGGTTGAGAACCAGTTCCTGACAAATAGTTATCCTTTTTACCTACTCCCTGGAAAAAGGCTGTAAAATCGAATCCTTTGTATTGTGCAGCCAGGTTGAAGCTATATTCGTAACGTGGGAAGTAGTTACCCAAAATGGTACGGTCGTAGCTATCAATTTTGTTATCTGGGGTACCATTAGGACCGCTGATATCACGGTAACGGATATCACCCGCTGCCGTATTACCATAGTGGAAAGGAGCGTTTTTAACCTCCTCAGCCGATTGGAAAAGGCCGTCAGCGATATACCCGTAATAAGAATCCAGTGCATAACCCTCTTGCTGAATACTTGCACCATTAATGATCGGCGTACCACCATTACGTAAAACCTTATTCTTCACATCAGAGATATTAAACTGAACCTGATAGTTAAAATCTCTGATTTTATCCTTCCAGCCTATACCCAATTCCCAACCGTTATTGCGCATCGCACCTACATTCACGAACGGAGACGATAAACCTACGTAAGAAGGAATCGGTACCAATTGCAACATATCTGTGATATCACGCTGGAAGTAGTCCGCCGTTATCGTCATTTTATTGCGAAGCAAGCCAAAGTCAGCTCCTATATCCAGTATTTTCGACGACTCCCATTTAATGCCCGGATTGGCGGCTGAACTAAGTGCATAACCGGCATTAATCACATTGTTGAAGTAATAGTTATAGCCCGAACCTGCATTAAAGGTCGAATAAGTCGGGTAATAATCCGAAACCCCTGAACGCATCAGATTTTGGTTACCCAGTGTTCCGTATGATGCACGAAGTTTGGCATCGTTAACTACATGACTAATTCCGGACCAAAACCCTTCTTCTGAAATTCTCCAACCGGCAGAAACCGAAGGGAACATTTGCCACCAGTTCGATTCACGGAAACGAGAAGATGCATCTACTCTTCCGTTCACTTCCAATAAATACTTCTCGTTGTAGTTGTAATTGGCTCTACCATAAAACGACACCATTGAATAACGACTTGCTCCACCCGACATTGTTTGTCCTAACGGGTCACCGCTGTTTAGATAAGGACGATCAGCCGAAAGCAAATTTTGACGATAGGTATTTACATTGGACGTTTGGAAATCCTCTGTACTGAAACCACCCAACACCGTTAAATTATGTTTGTTAAACGCCTTGGTATAGGTAGCCTGCGCTCTGAAAAGATTCTGTGTATTCTCTGAAGTATTATCGGACAACGAATTTAGAGCGGGCCATGGTCGAGCCAAAACCAACGTGCTATTTGCCGGATCCGCATTATAGATGTCATACTGGTCGGTAAAAGCCCGATTGTGCGTCGTATAAAAATTGGAACTATATGTTGCCAAAAGTTCAAGACCTTCAATCGGCTTATAGGTTAACGTTCCTTTAATGATGCGGGAATTGGTGTTGTTTTTTGTAAAACCTGAACTCGCTTGTGCGGCAGGGTTGTTGTTGGCCCAGCCTTCTCCCCACTCACCATTATCGTATCGACCCGGTGCCGTGGCAGGAAAACCCAACATCTGACGAATGATCGATTGCGGCGTAGACTGTCCCGGCCAGTTACGATTGCTATTGTTCAGCACCAAATCCATCGAAGCTGAAAGTTTTTTGGAAAGCGCAATATCCGTATTGAAACGTAGGTCGGACCGTTTGTAGTTGGTATTTTCCGTAATCCCTTTTTGGTCTAGAAAACTTCCTGAGGCATATACCTTCACACGCTCTGTACCACCCGAAACATTCAGGTTATGGTTGTGCATCAATCCACTTCCAGTGAGCACCAAGTTCTTCCAATCGGTATTAAACAAAGTATAATTATCCGGACCTGTGGCTTCGTATTGGGCAATTTGCTGTGTAAACGCGGGCTGCAATCCGCTATTTACCTGAGCTACATCCCAATACTTCATGTGCTCCAATCCATTTACTTTATTGGGCAAATCCGTGGGACGCTGATCGGCTATATAGGCATTGTAGCTTACATTAATTCCGTCGGCACCTCGTTTGGTAGTAATCAGGATTACCCCGTTAGCCGCACGTGAACCATAAACAGCAGCGGCTGCCGCATCCTTTAAAACCGAAATACTGGCAATATTATTCGGGTCAATTGCGTCCATACTCATTTCGACGTTATCTATCAACACCAATGGGTTCTGGCCGGCATTTATTGAACCGATACCCCGTATACGTATTGTACCTGCATCGCCTCCTGGCGCTCCCGACTGCTGAGTAATGGTTACACCCGGAGCCGCACCTTGCAAGGCCAATGAAGTAGACGCTACCTGACGGTTGGTAAGCATTTCGCCATCCACTACAGACACCGCACCTGTTAAGTTCACTTTCTTCTGGGTTCCGTATCCCACCACAACCAACTCATTCAAAGTTTTGCTATCGGAAACCATCTCTACATTAATTTCACCGGAACCGTTGAATGCTACTTCCTGGGCGACCATACCCATAAACGAAAACACAAGTGTTCCCGACGTTTGGGCAACTTGCAGCTTGTAGTGGCCCTCGGCATTGGTGGTCGTTCCGTTAGCCGTCCCTTTTAGTAATACGGTTACACCGGGTAGTGTAGCCCCTCCCTTTTCTGTAACTTTTCCCTGAATCTCCTGACGCTGAGCCAAAGAAACGTTTTGTTGACACGTAATGAGCAGTAGCATAAACCACCACCCCAATCGCCATTTTCGATTGTAAGCACTTTGCATTGATTATTTGGATTTTGGTTGATAAAAAAAATGCCCCGCCTTTCAGCGGGGCGGGCTTCGGGCACTCTTTAAAAAGTATAAGGAATAGATAAGATGGTTATTAATATTAGGGTAAAAGCATGCGGGTTATATCGATCCAAACTTAGATTTGAAACCGTTCAGACCATAAAACAAAATATATACGTAGCATAGCAACGGAAGCATAAAAGCAATAGGCCAGCTGTAATGGTCAATAAGTAGGCCCATACCATATGAAACGATAGCTCCGCCGGCAATAGCCGTTGAGAGCAGACCAGAAGCCTGTGTAGTATATTTACCTAAGCCGTTTACGGATAAAGAAAATATGATGGCAAACATTACAGAATTGCAGAGTCCAAGTGCGATCATCGACCATACCGCCACATTGCCTTCTGCGGCTATGGAAATCACAATACATCCCAGCGCCATTAGAGCACATATACTTAATACTACGGATGGACGGACACTTTTCAATAAATAGGAGCCTACCAAACGTCCTACAAGCATACTTCCCCAGTAAAATGCAACATAATTATTGGCATCTCCTTCCGTAATGTACAAGCTATCCGCAATATAGTTCGTAAGAAAAGTACCAACGGCTACCTCAGCACCCACATAAGCAAAGAGTGCCAGCACGCCCAAATTCAAATTTCTAAATGAAAAAATTCCCTGGGTAATGGTTTCCGTTTCGTCAGTCTGAGCCACTTCTTCCTTAATTTCCGGAAGTGAAAGTCTACTGATCACCAAGGCGATCGCAATGAGTAAGCCTGCTATACCAAGATATGGATATTTAACCGCATCACTGGACGCCGCACTTTGTAATGGTCCCAATATAAAATAAGCGCCAAATAACGGTGCTATGGTAGTACCCAAAGAACCAACACCCTGAATAAGTGTAAGGCGAGATGACGCCGTTTTAGCCGGACCTAAAACCGTAATGTATGGATTTGCAGCCACTTGTAATAAAACAATTCCAACGGCTACAATAAATAATGCTGCTAAAAATAGACTATACTCGTGAAGTATAGATGCCGGAAAAAACAAGAGTGCTCCAACCGCAGCAATGGTAAAACCCAGGACCATTCCCTTTTTATAACCCACGCGTTCCACCACTTTGCCAGCCGGAATGGACGCTATACCGTAGGTAAGAAAAAAGTAAAATTGAACAAGAGATGACTGCGAATAGGACAACGTAAAGCCCTTTCTGAAAAAAGGGACCAATGTATCGTTCAGACAAGTAATGAAACCCATCATGAAATAAAGCACGCCCAGCGTAATCAATGCGGGCTTGTAGTTCGTTTTTCCTGAGTCCAGTTCCGAAACGGCAATGTTTTTAAGCGGTATATTGGCCATACTCCTGATCTATTTTTGAGTTTGGTTCAAAAAGGTAATCGCTTCCGGTCTTCGCACTGCGATTGCTTCCAGCGTCTTCCAACACTGGTAAAGACCTCTTGGAACATGGAAACATCCTTTCCACTTACCACCTTTCAAAGGTAACAATTCTGCCCCTTGGCGCGTACGGTATCCAAACCATTCAGGATGCTCAGCATCGGCAAAGTGTTTCCATGTATACTCATGGACTTTCTGAAACCACTCAAGACAACGCTCGTCGCCGGTGTGTAAATATCCCTTTAACAAGCTAATTAAGGTTTCTATATGCACCCACCATAGTTTTTGATCCCACTCCAATTGCTGCGGTGGGTATCCTTTCACATCCAGAAAATAGAATATCCCTCCAAATTCCTGATCCCAACCATGTTCCAAAATTTGCAAAGTAATATCCTTCGCTTTTCTAGCCAACTCAATATCGTTCTTACGGTCGGCCAAATCCATAATAAACCACATGGCCTCTATTCCATGCCCGGGGTTTAACAATCTGCCTTCAAAAGAATCTGAGAATGAACCGTCTGGCGCAATATTTTCAAGAATCAGCCCAAATTCCGGTCTGTAAAACTTATTCATGATGGTATCTATACCCGTCTGAATAGTTTCTTCCACGAGGCTAGGGTCTAGCAAATGTTCAATTTCCAACACCAGGTTGCACAAGATCATGGGCAATGCAAAACCTTCCAGAGGTCGCGTGCCCGGATAACTCTTACTATATACTCCCTTGGGGTTACTTTTCTTCTTAAGAATGCGATGAAAGGTATCCACTGCAATTTTAGCATGAGCTTCATCTCCCGACGCCTTAAAAAGCTGTCCAAAAGCCATGGAAGCAAAGCAATCAGAGAAGATATTATGCGCCTGCGTAAGTGGCAATCCTTCCCGATTCAGCGAAAAATACCAGTCACCCTCCGCATTTCTTCCATTTTTTTCTAGAAAATTGGCGCCTTGAATGGCAAAGTCTAACCATTCCTTCTTTTGTTCAACCTGGTTATAGAGCATGGAAAAACACCAAACCTGACGACATTGCAGCCAAACAAATTTATCGGTATCAAAAACATTTCCAGCCCTGTCCAAGCAGGTAAAATACCCTCCAAACTGGTCGTCTCCGGACTTAGAAAGCCAAAACGGAATTACGTTATCAAGTAATGTATTTTTGTAAAGGTTAAGGTAGTGGTTAGGAATCATATATAGTCAATATCGGAGTTTAGCAGGACGTCGAGTTTTTCACTGACCTTTGAACAGTGAAACCAATTGGAATAACTTAATTTATTATTTTATTTTGTACGGTGTAAAAGAAATCAATAATTATTAAGTATTCAAATATTGGTCGAATTTTAATATTACTCCGAACAACTTTCATTAAACCTATACATGCATTTTGCAGTTCAAATCGGTATAAAATGGAATAAGTTTGATAAAAACAGGCTTCCAAATGTCCTCATATGTGGCTTTACGATAAAATGAGGGCATAAAATCACTATAAATTTCTAGCTTTGTTAGCAAACAGGCTAAACTAAGCCTTCCCAAAATCAGGATGAGTATGTACGATCAGATAGCCGTTCTCAACGAATGGGGAAATGATGAACTAGATTTTACGAAAAAGCAGCATGGTTACCCGGTAGCCTCCACGCATTTCATTGTAACTGCTTTGGTCGTTTCCAAACAAGATTTACCCGGCTTAGAGCGGGTATTTCAATCTGCTGTCCATAAGTATTTCAATGGCGATAAAATTGACTCTGACTTGGTCGGCAACAACCACGAACTACGAAAAACCATACTTTCGGATATATTGTCGGAGCCAGTACGTATTTTTTCCTTGGTCGTAGACAAGCGACAATTACCGGCAGAAGGACTTCGTCACAAGGGATCTGTCTATAAATTCTTATTTGAACTGGCCGACCGCGAGCTTTTCAGCATTTTCAAAGAACTGGAAATGATTGGCAAACGTACCAACCCTGAGTCGTTCATGGATGGGTTTATACAACATACGCACGAAAACCACATCCCCGACCTATTCAATCAATCCACGTTTGGGTTCGTAAATACCAAAGCAGATGTGGTGGTAGATGCCGCCGGATTTATTGCAAGTACACTTGCGTACTGCTATGACGAAAACATTATTACCGATCAGCGGCAAGATTTTGTACAGCTGATTCAACCATCGCTGATCGCCATGAAGGTCTGGCCCGATGTTTTCGCTCCGTATCTGATTCAGGTTCGTAAGCCGCATTATCATTACAATGAAGGCCTGGCCAACCTAAGTGTAAACCTGGCCAATACCTTTTTGCATCGAAAAGCCGGAAACCGTGTTCCTCATGTGATAGATCAGACCACATGTCTTGCCTTTCTTATCTTCCATTTCAGGCATATAAGTCCGACACGTTATATATCGAGTTTTGAAATTATGGAGCAGATTCGTGTGCGTCGAGGAAAGTCGATCACACTTCATTACTTTCAAACCAAAGTCATTGCCCCACTACGGGACGCCGGAGTACTTATCGCCAGCAGTTCAAGAGGCTACAAATTACCTTCCTGCGAAAGCGACTTATATGACTTTATCAACCATAGCAACACCATCGTTGCGCCGATGCTCGCCCGTATCAAAAAGTTCAGAGATCAGATTAGTCGCGCCACGCACGGAACCATCGATGTGCTCGATCGGGAAGAGTTTGGCGTGATTCGAAAAATAATTGAGTAAAAAAAATTAGAGGTGTTCTACCCGGGAACCTTCTTTGATCAACCCCTCGATGACGTCTAAAAAATGTTGCTCATCGTATGGTTTTTCTACTACATCGTTTATACCCGTGGCCAGGTAGTGTCGTCTGTTATCGTCGGTTGAGCTGCCCGTAAACGCTAAAATGGGCACTTCTGATTTTGCTTTCTCAGTAAATTTGCGAATTAACCCAGTGAGTTGTATACCGTTTAAAACCGGCATTTCAATATCCGTGATCACCAAATCATACCTTCCCCCTTCGAAGAACTGGAACGCTTCCCGTCCATCGTTGGCGAGGTCATAAGTTACGCCATGTTTGTCCATGATTCTGCTTGCAAGCACCAGATTCATTTTTGTGTCATCCGCAATAAGCACCCGTTTCCCTTTCAACGAAGTTCTTCCGCTCTCTTTTGATTTTATATTTTCAGGAAGTAGCAGCGCTGTAACGGGTAGGGTTATCGCTACATGAAAAGCTGCCCCTTTGCCAATTTCACTTTCCACGCCAATTTCTCCACCATACAAATCCACAATTTTCTTACAAATGGCCAATCCAAGTCCTGTACCCACTTGTCTTGCATGCGTATCTTCCGATTCCACCTGAATAAAATCTTCAAAAATCTTATCAAGATTCTCGGGAGCGATACCAATCCCGGAATCTCTCACCAATATACGTAGAACGCCCTTCTCCTGATCCAGTAACTCAAAAGTGGAATTGAGTTCAACGACACCTCCGTTGGGTGTAAATTTTATTGCATTCGTAAGCAAGTTTATTATTACCTGTTTAATCCAGAAAATATCGCCCAACAGCGTTAATTCCTCTTTGATGAGGTAATCACTTTTTAAAGCAATTTGTTTTTCGGCCGCCAAAACAGACAGCATCTGTTCGGCTTCGGATACGAGCTCAATAGGTCTAAACGGCTGATTCTTCAAGGTGATTTTCCCACTCTCGAATTTGGAAAAATCCAGTATTTCATTCACCAGCGTCAATAGAGTCTTCGATGAATTTTTAATGGCATCCACATAGCCCTTCAATTGCAGATCCAGTTTATCGGTATCAATCAACTGCGAAAAACCTATTACCGAATTGAGCGGGGTCCTAATCTCATGCGCCATATGCGACATAAACTCCCTCTTTTTACGTGTCGTCTCAGCCACTTGTCCTGCATATGAAATGAGCGCTACTTTCTGCCGATACAGACGGACCAGATTCCAGATTATGAGTAAGGTCAAACCCAAAACAATAAGGACAGTTCCAGCAGACAACCTATCTACCTCTTCGAAACGATCTTGGGTTGTGGCAAGCAATTCGGCCCTTAACGCTTTTATCTCGGCATTCTCCTGATCCCGCATTTGTGTCAATATACCCTTTAATTGGGCAAAAATGCGTCCGTTGATCAACAACATTTGTTGCTCTGTATCATCCAGTTTTTTACGTGCTTTCTCATACTGATCAAACATATTAGATACAACTACGTCGGGGGAAACTTCCGCCAGGCCCAACGAATCTTTAATCGATACGCTTTTTGCGGAAGATATAGAAGCTTTTCCAACTTGCTCCTTATTGGCAATGGCATCTGCAATACGTTTAAACAGCCGTTTCTTATTTTTTTGGCCATCTACATAAACGGAATCCGTTTTTGCGGTTTCTACTGTTCTACGATTGGTAACGGTTGGAGACTTTTTAACAAACTGATTTTTACTAATCTTCTGCGTTTGAAAGGAAAAGGACAATAAACTATCCACCAATCCCTTCATTTCCACAAATTGCTGATCTTTCAGTTTTTTGTCTCCAATCATCCTCGAGAGCGACTTGCCCTCTTTAAATTGAGCAAGTGAGGCAGATACAAAATTTAGCTGTTTACGGTATTTTTTAAGGTAGGCTGAATCCTGCGTGGTTACAAAAAAACGACTGTTATTTTCTGCCTCATAAAGGATGAAGATGCAACTATCTATCTTCTGAAAGTTCTTATCGTCCTGATTCAGCGCCGTAATATTATTCCGTACAATCTTTGAGTTCGACTCTCGGCTTAATGTTACAAAGACAAAACAAATCAATATCACAACCAAAAGAATCGTCCATATAAACGAAGCGGTTCTTATTGAATTTTTCATGATACAATTTTTATCTTGATCTGAGGATATAAATACCTAAGTTCAAAGGTGGGTTTACATTTTAAATCAACAGAACTACGTCTATAAGAAAAATTCTTTCTAAGCTGACAATCAAAGTTTGTTGGCGCAAAATTTAAAAAGTAAAGCTATAAAAAATATAAGATTATTTTACAAGTATATAGTATAAAGTGGATTAACCAATTTTATTAGACGCCCTAGCAAACCCAAAACACAATGACTGGGCTATACCTACCCACCAGCGCATTTGAACCATACAATCTCTATGCTTATGGGTTGCGTATGCAAACCAAATTGGCTCCACATTTATAATTTACTAGTTTTACCGACGTTCTTTTGAACGTGTAGTCACTACACGCCCACTGCACTATTTATGATTTCCCGAATGAAAAAACATACCTATATCAGCCGATTCTTGCTCATCCCCTATGCCTCCTGTTTCATTTTATTTTGTCAGCAAACAGTAGCGCTGGCAAACTCTTACACAACGGGTGCAACAAGAGAAGGAATGGTTGAAGTCGATATCAAACAGTCTCAATCCGAACCTTGTAAGATGGGACCAACGCTCATGCGCATCAGTAACATCACCACAACTGGTTTGAATGGACAATTTGCGGGTGTGGACGTCTTCAAAATTGCCTGGACCATCAAAAATGACCAAGGTTCCTTGGTGCGGCAGGGAGAATTTGCACCTAGCAGCGCTGATCCATTCATCGCCTACCAGCCGTTACCGATCGGAAAGTATACCTTGACTTATATGGGCAAAAGTTGTACTTCCAAGCCCAGCAGTATGGCCTTTGTCATAGAACCACCTTTCAATGCGGCAAGTAACCAGGCGCGAATGGGTGCCTTTGCGCCACAAACCATTGCCAAAGGTATGGATGAACATTTGACGCTGGATATAAGGCGGGAGAATAATATCTATCGCATTTCGGATCGTTCCCCGGCTAAACCTGGCCCCGATTATGAATTCAGGTATATGATTGGTGCCGAGGTTATTACTTCGGATAAACCCCTCAACAATTACATTTTTGCCGGAAACAACCCACTACGAATTCTAAAATTGAAAACGAAGAAAGGGCTGGACAATACCGGGCGGTGGTCTATAAATGAAAACAACTTTTATTATAGCACTACTGCGGGTGAACCATTTTCGCACAATACCAGTGTTGCCTTTAATACATTTGCTTTCCCCTATGTCCGTAGCAAACAGTCGTTCATTAACCCTATACCCACGAACTACAACCCGGGTTCTCAAACCACACAATGGGCAGACATCGCACCGGACATGAAACTTCCCAAAGGACATGTATGGGTTGCTACCAATGGCGCATGGAGTGTAGAAACCTTGTTTGCAAAAGGGGTAACCCACATTGCCAACCATCATTTACCATGGAACAACGAACGCAAAGTGGTACAACTCAAAGAGGCCGGCGTAACCTATAATAATGTTCCAAGGATCGAACATTTCTTAAGGCTCAAAGAGAATGGACCTGATCAATTAAAAAACGGATACAACCTTAAATACTGGCCCAATGGTCCATTAACCAAAGAACAAGCGATACAGAAAGCCAACGAGGCTGATATTAGTGACGCTATATGGATTGGTGAAACCATGGAAGGAAATTCGTTTATGCCCGCAGAAGAACCTATGTGGGGGTACTTTTACAAACGGCTCAAAGAGCGTTATCAAGAAAAATGGGGAAGCAAAAAAATCCCGTTCTATATAGCGCATAACTATTTTATGTTTTGGCCAAAAGAAATTTCTCTATCGCGTGACAAATCGAGGGAACACTATAAAAAGCAACTGCACTTAAAGGCTTCGGAATTGCCAAAAACTAATTTTTCGCCTGGTGGAACACTTTCATCGACGACCCTAATTCCCGAAGCGATCTACATTGGCGCTCCGGACATACAGCAAGGACAAGTTTATGAAGCCATATATCGGATGCACATCATTCGTCAGCTTGGGTACGAAACCGGCATTTTCCTTTTTGGCGTACACGAATGGCGCCCCAATAACCCGTATCAATACAATTACCCCGACGGTACCTTTTATAGTTATAACAAAATTCCGTTGGACCCGAATGTGATCATTGCCAACGGATTCATCGCACAAATTTTTGGGAAACTATATGTAGAATGGGGAGGATCGGGCAAAACCACCAACAAAAACTTTCACAGCCAGTGGGGCAAAGGACTTTGGTATCCCAACGGATCCAACGAACCCACTACGGCATTTCCGCACTATGCGAAACCACAGGCAGAAACCTATCCGGGCTATACAGGAAGTGAAGATTTGTCCTATTTTAGCCAAAAACTCTATAACGATACATTTGGGCAAGTCACTAATGGCAGCCGCAAATTTTTAAAATTCAGGATCGATCAGGGTAGTTGGATCACCCCGTCACAGTATAGCGCCGAAGAAATTGTGGATGCATACCACGACAAGCGAGGATTTGTTTTTTCGGAAACCAAGAATGGAAATACAGCTTGGTTTTATCTGAATTCATTTGCAGACAATAAGCCACACAGCCTAGAAGTGCAACTACCCAGCGGAGTACTCATGAAACATCAGGTGGTCGGGAATGGAATACATACTAAAATGAATTAGATCAATGGGTGCATGAAATATTCAGATGCACCCATTTTTATATCATAACCCCTCGGTATACCGCTTAAAATTGTTCAAAATCGCTTGCCAACCCGCTTTTTGCATATCTACCGGGTTTTCACTTTCTGCATCGAAATCCGTAGCAATCATTGTATTTTCTCCATCCTGCCTAAACTTGGTTCGAACTTTCCGCCCATCACCCAAAGAATAAGCGATCACAGCCAGTGGCTCAATTTCATCATACACTCCCTCAAAGTCAAACCCAAAACTTCCGTCCTTCGCTTCCATACGGGACAAGAACTTGCCCCCTACTCTTAGGTCATTTTCCGCTCGTGGTGTATGCCAATCATCTGAGGCAAAATTCCATTTTGTTATGTGCGCGGGCTCTGTCCATGATTTCCACACCTTTTCTATAGGAGCCTTTACAGACGATTCAATTGTAATTACTGATTTCTCTTTTTCCGACATGGCTCAAAATGATTTAAAGTCTATGTATAGTACAACATTTGAAGCAATAAATATAGATAAAACCCAGCATCAATCGCAATCTCTTAAATTATAATTGGATATATTCCAATTATATGGATTATATCCATTATCTTTACAAAACCTGTTTATCACAAACCCTACAAGCACACAAAGGAATAAATTGGAATTAAGGTTGTAATGCTGCTACATCTTGCCTGCACTGCGGGCAAGGTGTTTTGTGATTTAGGGACTAGTTTAAATAAAAACTCTTATTGCCACTAGTAACATCTAAATGCATAATGAAATCGAAATCCAACAGTACGTTTCCATTTACGAATTGTTGACTCGTAATGCCATAAGGAAGTAACCGATATTGTGAAGGGAGTTCAATATTTTTTGATTGAATTAACGCATTAGCTGTCTCTAAGAAAAAAATCGGTTTTTGAGTTTTGGAAAAATAATATTCATATGCGTTTTTATCCGGAACCATAACCTCGTTGTCTATGATGATTTTACCCGCCGTTGGATTCATTGCCGTATAACCACCGGAGGAAGTAGTCATGCCTAATGTCTTGTATTTTTTGCCCATCCATTCCGCTAGGAAGTACCCAATACTCTTTGAATAAACATTTGGGGTCTTTTGCAAATGGGCATTATGTGCGAAAACAATCATTTTGTCTTTTTCAGTAACTTCATCTCTGATATTGATTGCCATCAACGAATCTCTCACCAGCGATAGAAGCTTGTTTTCATATCGAGTAATTCCCGGATCATTCAACTGCAAGAATTGTTTATAGCTTCTTACACTTTTATCCAATACCATAGACCTTTTATCTAGGTTCATTAACTGAGAAAAAATGTATTCACTCAATACTTGAAGTTCTTTAAAATCTGTCTCACTAAAATTATGATTATAGACCTGATCATTCAGCATCTGATAATTACTTATAAGTTTTTT
>CALGRQ010000053.1 GCA_937880795.1 uncultured Dyadobacter sp.
CGTAATTGCAGAGGTTCCACTTCCCACTACCCTACCAATTTCCTGAAATGCTTTGGCATCTCTGGCTCTCTCCACAGCAAAGTATTCGTTATTTTCTTCTGAGGTAGTTTCCCATTTCAATACATTACCTTCTACCCCATGCGTGCCTTCAAACTTCACCAACTTTACGGGTAAGCTTCCCACCGGTGGAGCATCGGATAACCCAAATCCTGAAAACCCGGAGTCGAAAGTGGCGGAATATGCGTAGTCTGCATCAAAAGCAGCAGCAACCTGTACTTCGGCATATGATGTATTAGCAATATTTCCAGCTCCAATTCCGCCAGGACTCTTACCCATGGACTTCACTGCAGTGCCATTAAAAGTAGGGAGTTCAGAAGCTTTGTAATAAAGTGTTATCTCATACTGACCATTGGGGTTATTGGTTGTGGGCGTTACCTTAAAGGTCTTGTTGGTGATGTGATAAGAACCTAGCCAAGGTGTTGTATCCACACCAGACCGGTCTAACTCCACGGTTGTACAACCATAATCATGAGCAGTAAGATTTTTTATTTTCGCCATTAATGCACCAGTTGCTGGATCCTACTGCTGAATTCGTTGAGGTCAGAATGGTTGTAGAGTTAGAGCTTTTCACCTTCACATTATCAATCGCCCACCAACCATTATTTCCGGCAACATACTGGAACTTAATTTTCATATCCAGATTGGCATATGCATCCGGAATCGCAAGCAACTGAACATCAGGATCATTACTTAAAATATCACCTTTTACTGCCCCTTCACTCTGAGTCAACAATACCTGCCATGCGCTACCATCCCAAACCGAAACAATTCCTTGGTCAAGAGTGCCTCCGGAGATCGGATACCAATCTTGCGAGAACTCAAGTACTAGGTTCTTCTTCCCTGCCGTATTGATAGACGGTGAAATTAAAACTTCATTTTTTGTAAAAGAAGTAGAAGCCCCCCCCTGTGAAAAAAAGAATGGATTACTGAATCCATCAAGCCCTGCATTACTATACGCGGAAATGGTCCATGTATTATTATAAGTCCCACCGTTAATGACTCTCCATCCACGAGGGCCATTGTCAAAGTTAGCACTCAATAGTTCTTCTGTGTAATTACCAGGTGCAAGGTCATTGTCTACAATGGTTAACGCATAAGTTTGATATTCGCTCCCAGCATAACCATCTCCTCCATTGGTATTAAGGGTATAGCCCAAATTTACAGTTTCTTCCCCTTCAATATAGGCATCATCATAAACTCTAACTGTCACATTCTGAGTTAAGTTAACTGCATCTAATGTGACGCTGGCTGGTGAAATCGTAAAGTCAGAGGTAGCTCCTTCTTTCGCAGTACTTCCAGCTAACGTAAAAGTTACCTGAACGGGTTGGGATGGGGCCTTATCAATTTGAACCGTTACTACCTTATCGACATACTTTGAACAACCCGAAGCAATGGTTGCCGCCCCCTCATTTATTTCACTCCCGTCAGAAGCAAAATGAACGGCCGGAGTAACCGAGCAGGTATATACCCTAACATTATCAATATACCATCCATCATAGCCATAAGCGCAATCGGTACCCATTTCCCAGCGAAGTTTTATATTCCCACCTGCCACAAGACCTATTGAAGATAAATTGATTTGACTCTGTCCCCACGACCCTCCTACGGATCCAGCATCAGTTCCAGTAAAAGCTGCTTGACCTTGTAAAGGATTATTACTACCAACTGAGCTAGAAATTAGTGTTCCATTATAAGGATTGGCTGTAAAGGCCGAAGCTGGTAGTAGCGTCCAAGTAGTACCCCCATTCAAAGAGTACTTGATATTTCCTCCATCCCACCCCTGCTCTGTTGACAGATAGTGGTCAAAAACCAAATGTAGATTCCCCGCAGTTCCAGCCGGAATGTTAATAAGAGGACTTTCTAACCGAATAATTCCTTGCTGATTTGAAGAGGCACAATCCCCACCTGCATAATCAACACCGAAAGCTACATTTCCGCTACGGCCGCCAGGTGCAGGAACTTGTTCCCAATTTCTAGTGACCCAGCTAGTCGAAGCTGTTTGCACCGAAGTTGTAAAACTACCAAGCCCCGTCTCAAAATCTTCACTAAATAAAGCTAATGACGGACTTGCTCCTTCACATAATGGATCAACTGGTTGTAAAATTGTTGCAAACCCGCAAGTGTTTTCAGACCTTAATTCGACGGCTAATAATACTTTTTGTAGTTCTAGGAGGTCATTGTGGGTTAAAAATTGACCAGAGCCTCCCGCATCTCCTGGTAGAACCGATAGCTTCGGCAACTCCGTTCCCAAATCAATGAGAGCTTGAGCCGAGGCTTCAAGAATATCTGCCTGGGCTGCAAAGTCGGTAGTCCTATTCATAAAGTTGGCCTGCGCATACCAGTAAATATGAGCCGCTTTGGTCAATCCAATACCATTAATGGTTTGACCGTTATAGATTCCCCCATCCACTAAAAGTGCATAGGAGTGGTTCAATACACTGGAATTTATATGTACCCCCCCTGCATCTGACTCCTTACACCAATAGTTGGGATCCAATACACGACCCGGATACCCTAATGAATTAGGATTATACATATCTCTCAAAGAGGCATCAGACGTTGTATCCGCTGACGCCTTTTCACCCATTCTCCAACGTGAAGAAACTGACATCGCAGGATTGTCCGTTCCGTTTGGATCTCTTAGATCAGTTCCCTCTGCAACATCAAAGTAGTTATTAAGCAGGTCAACCGTTTCACCCCAAATATCTGAATATGCTTCATTTAAGGCACCCGCTTGCCATGCATATATCAGGCCACTCGTATACTCCGTGTAGGCATGTCCCCATTCATGGGCCACAACATCATCAGCCGCAATATTATCACAATAATTTGCTGAAGCTCCGTTCCAGTTTGCATTTGGACAATCTATATCAGGGTTATTATGGGTGGTAATCATGCTAGCACCACTTCCATCATAAGAATCTCTACCAAAAGCATTCTGCATTAAATGATAGATGTGACCAGCCGAAACGATTTCTGACTGCTGCCAACTTCCCATTCCTCCCGGAAACGGATCTCCTTCCGACCAAGTCAGTGTTGGCGTCGTTGAAGTTGTGGATCCAGGAGGATAAGTATAAAGCTTCCGGTTAAGGGCTGCATGAATACCCGTAAACTGTTCCACTAATTCACTAGTATGTGCGTCTATGTATAGAAACTCGCGCACGTCAGCATCATTACGAATCTCTACTTCATACACCAAATGTTTAGCACCATTATAACCTTGTGCCAAACCCTTTTGAAAAATATATAAAGTGTTTTTATTTACCCTCAAAGGTGCATTTGAACCTACTTTTCCCTTGGCCAATCTTTGAGTCTCAACATAATTTATAGCCACACTAGCCGCCTCATTCTGACTAATGGCCGGAGTAAGCTTCAATTTTTCGATTCGAATATTATTTCCGTTTAAAACTGCGAGTTCATTGTTCTTATTAAAATGTAGCTTAACCACACCATCAAAAACAGGAACTCCATTCACAAATTGTTGTAGGGTTACATGTTCCAATCCAAACTTATCCCTAGTGCTTTCTTTCACCTGATATTCATTCAGGTCCAATTTACCAACTGCAAATAAATTGTTATGTTGACCCATAAAATTCAATGCTCGCTCCTGAGCATTTTTACCACTCAGCTTAATCCCTTTTCCAGCCGGAAACCGCATAAAACTGATCCCATTGGTGGCTTTGTCAATGGTGGTGGTTGCTCCCGTTTGGGCGGCAAACGTGGCTAAGTTAGCCTCGATACTTTTTTGAGCATGAGTAGTCGTAGCAAGGACTAGAAATATTGGAAGAACTTTTAGAATTCTTATCATAATTTTTAGGGAGGGTTTTAACAATTATTATCACAACAATTCACAAAAATGATTGTCACCTACATGAATCATACAAACTTATTTATTTTGCTCTAACAACACACATCTTAAAGTACTTAAAAATGAGGCACAAAGGCTATATTAAAAACTTTAACAACATTTCGGGCGGGAGGGAAACCCATATATATAGTCCGAAAAGCTAAAAGGGAATCCTTAGCCGGCACTGCGCCTAACCAGGATCCCCTTCGACAAAAAAGTACTGATTTGAACTACATCTTCACCATTGAAAAATGGTATACATTCCCATCACTTCCAGTAACGATTACCCGATATACGCCGGATGAAAGCCGGGACACATCCTGCGCTATGAGCCCTTGTTCAACCTTCACCTTGTTTCTATCCGAAACCACCATACCAGCCGCATTGATCAGCCTGATGTTGGCACGTTGTAAGTGAACACCGGGCATCTTTATCATGAATACTGACTGAACGGGATTCGGATACAAGTTCGAAATCATAACATTTTTAGAATCTATAGAAAGAATCGAACTATAGGCATATTTCCCGTCGCGATCCACCATACGTAAACGGTAATAATTCATTCCTGGCGTATAATTGCGATCGACGAAACCATATTCGTTAGAAAGCATTGCTGTGCCAGTGCTGCTCACCTTAGCAATTTCGCGAAAATCCTTCCCATCCGTAGCTTGTTCCACTGCAAAATAATCACTATTCACCTCTGAAGCCGTAGCCCATTTCAATGAGTTCCCCTCTTCCGTATTTTTACCTTCAAACTTCACCAATTTCACAGGTAAGCTCCCCACCGGTGGCGCATCGGATAACCCAAATCCTGAAAATCCGGAATCGAAAGTGGCCGTATAGGCATAATCCGCATTAAATACTGAAGACACTTGTACTTCCGCAAAAGATGTAGAACCTGTGTTGCTCGTCGTTATTCCACCTTCGCTTTTACCCATCGAAGTAATCGAACTCTTATAAGTTCCCAAATCTGAATCCTTGTAATATAGGGTAATTTTATACTGCCCTGTGGGATTCGGATTGGTGGGTGTCACCTTATACGTTTTTTTTGTAATGGTATAGTCCCTCACCCATGGATCAGACCCTGTTCCTGTTCGATCGATCTCTACTGTTGTACAGCCATAATCATGATTGGTCAGGTTTTCAATTTTCGTAAGTATATTACCCGTGGTTGGATCATAGAAATATGCGGTTTGAAATGGTCCTAAATATTGCTCATCCGGGCTAACGGAAACAGCACTTTCCGTTTGAACGGGAGTGGGTTTAGCAGTCACCTTTATATTATCAATAGCCCACCAATAGTCGTAATTAGCTGTATAAGTAAATCTCAGCTTCATAGCGGCGTTAGCATATGCATCTGGTATTGTAATATTTCTATTGGCTGGGGTGGTCCACAGTCCCGACCGACCAGTCGCCTCTGACTGGGTAAATACCGAGTTCCAGGTTGCCCCATTCCATACTTCAATACTTGCGAATTCGTCAAAATCACCAGTTGCACTATAAGTTCTAAAAAACTCCAAAAATGATAACCGTATCGTATTCATTCCGGCAGTGCTAAATGGTGCTGTTTCAATACGCCATGTGCGTTGCCCAACGCCAAAACCATTACTGTTGGCGATTAGAAGAGGGCCCCCACCCGCAGTTTTGTCCAGCGGAACCGGATTGACATCATCCCGTACCGCCCATTCACCCGGATATTCTCCCACAAGGCCATCGCCATCTGTATCCTGACATACCCAACCCGCCGGCAAGGCATTGTCATTGAAATCAGCATACAATACGTCAACGGTTGCAATACCTGGCACAATCTCATTATCCCGAATCAGAATAGTATGTTTTTGAAAGAAAGTTTCAGGAACCGCATCCCCTGTGGTCGATAAGGTGTATGTCAATTCTCCCTTTTCTAAGCCTTCCGCATAGGCATCATTATAAATTCTTACTACCACATCCTGCGACAACGTTCCAGCTTGTAGGGTAAACGAATTTGGTGTAAAGCTGTAATCAGCCGTTGGCCCCATGGTAGCCGTCCCCGTGGGCGCATTAAAAGTAACGGTGACGGGAGCAGACGGTGCTTTGTTGATTCTTACAGTAACAATCTTCTCAATATAATCCAGACAGTCGGTAGCTACGTTAGCCGTCACCGCCTCGGCTTCATTTACACTGGTACTTTCCGTAACGAACTGTACGGTTGGTTGGGCGCAAGAATATATTCGTACATCATCAATATACCATCCATCCATGCCAAAGCAGCCATCTGAGCCTAAGTTCCACCTCAATTGAATGGTAGCCCCTGGTATCACCCCAAGCGCAGTGAGATTCACTCTACTTTGTCCCCAACTTCCCGAAAAAGAGCCTTGATCCGAACCTGTAAAGGCTGCCTGGCCTGCATATGGATTTGTGTTACCGTTTGCAACGCTTACCAAATTGGCATTATACCCGTTGGCTGTAAAAGCAGAACTGGGCACCTTTGTCCAGGCTCCGCCGTTCGTTTTATATTGTAAAATTCCACCGTCAAAGCCGGGTTCTAGCGAAACGTTATGGTCAAAGGCAAGCATAAATGGACCTGAGGCTCCAACGGGTATACTAACAATCGGACTAATTAAGCTAATGATACCAGTCTGATCCGTTGTTTCACAATTATCTCCATCCGGGTCCTTGCCAAATACAACCTTGCCCGTACGGCCCCGTGGTGCATCACTGCTAATTACCCAGTCATGAGCCTCCCAGGTTGCCGAGGATGACTGCTGTGCAACCGACCAATCCCCCAATCCATTTTCAAAATCTGCATACAATATAGCTTTGGCTGGGGACGCTCCTTCGCAAATTTCTGCAACGGGTTGCAACAATGGCGGATACCCACAATTTACCTCTGCCCTCAGCTCCACCGCCAAAAGAACCTTCTGCAACTCAGCCAAGTCCGAAGCAGTAATAACCTGCCCGGATTGTGTAGGCGTTACATCCTCCGTAGATAAATTAAGTAAATTGGTTCCTGCGTCAATTAAAGCTTGGGCCGATGCTTCCAAAATATCAGCCTGAGCAGCGAAATCCGTTGTCTTTGTCATAAAATTGGCCTGAGCATACCAGTAGATGTGGGCAGCTTTTGTGAGTCCTATACCATTAATGGTTTGCCCGTTATAAGTTCCACCATCCACAAGGAGCGCAAACGAATGGTTAATTACACCCGAATTGATGTGGACACCTCCGTAATCATTAAGGTTAGTCAATTCCTTATAAGCACAATAGTAGTAGGTGTCGGTAACTTTCCCGGGATCCTGATAACAATTGGGATTATACATATCCCGAACTGCCCCTCCAAAACCAGTTGACTGTTCTCCTAATTTCCACCGAGTTGTATAAGAAGGTGCCGGACAGTCGTTCCCTGTGATTGCTCTACCTGCCGTCCCTTCACCACTATCAAAATAG
>CALGRQ010000054.1 GCA_937880795.1 uncultured Dyadobacter sp.
AATCGCCGAATGCGTATGAGTGGAAGACATCATCAAATTGGCAACCGGTATTTTGGTCTCCGCATGAACCATACTTTTGGCAAGGTCAAATACGGGGTGTGTAATTCCTACGTTATCGGCAATCACAAACACCAAACGCGTCTGCCCATCGTCCAGTACCAAACTGCGTACGTGCAAATCGTCGTGCACGTACATGGCGGGAGGGGGATTTCCAAAATTGCCTACTATACCTTTACCCAACTGTGGCGTTATGTTGGTGGTCGATGCACCTGCTTTAAACACTTTTTCCTGACCAAATACGAAGGTAAATGAACAACTCAGGAGTGTAACCAGGAGCAGAAAAGCCTTGCTCCTGGTTACAACTTGATTATCAATAACAATCATCGTGAATGAATATATAAGGTAAAAAAAAGGAACCGTGATAAACTTTACGGGCATGATTAGAACCCATTATTGCCAAAGGCCATTGATCATCTCCAACGTTTTCTCTACCAATTCTTTTCCTCCTTCCGGGCCCATAATGGTACTTGCAGGAACTGCTCCATAGGCTCCACCAGCAATGGATCTTTTGGTTGGCAAATACGTTCCTGACCCTGCCAATTGCACAATGAAAGTTTGCGTAGCAGGGCTTCGCGAAAGCATTTGAATACCATAATCCAGATATAGCTCAAATGGATTGGAAGCAAAAGCAGCATCGCCTATACGCATCACATGAACCTCTACGGGTAGCTTAGGTTGCTTTTTTTCCAACTCATAACGCTCCAAAACAGATTGCCCTCGCTTCAAACGGCTATATGCCACCGTCAGGCTGGTATACCAGCGTGGAACTTTGGTTTGCTCCGGATTTTCCTTGGCCTTCTTCAACATATTGCCATACTCCACCTCCATTAAACTGATTTCCTTTCGGGCATCAATTAAATCCTGCTCACCGAGTAGTCTTCTCGATAACTCAATCATTTCTGTTTTATGCGCAAAAGTTGGGTTCCACTCGATATTCTTTTTCATATATGGTAATATAGAAGTCACCCCTTCGGTGATCAACCTGGCTACTTCCTTGCGTTGTGCAAGTTTACCACGCCCTTGCCCGTCGTCACCAACGAGTCCCATCAAACGCTGCATGCGCTCTTCACCTTTTGAGCCCCACATCAAATGCGGCGACTGATCACCGGCGGCACTCACTTGAGGTAATATATACAAGTTTTTTCCAAGTGTTTCGCGTAGTTTGATGCGTGTTTCTTGCCAAAAGTCGGCCGAAATCAAATACAAATGTTCGCTGATTTGAGAGGGTACGGCAGCATTGATCACAACGCCTGTGAGTTGTCCTTTGGGATCCCACGTATAAAGCAAATTAAGGTCATGGTTCTCATAACCTTCTATATGGCTAAACTGGGTGCGGGCTGTATTTCCATACATCACCGATTTTCCTGACTCTTCTACCTGGAGGCGATTGTGCCCTATAACGGCCTTACTCAAACCAAAACTAATACCGCCGCTTTTACGACTCTGCCATGCTTTACGGGCCACATCGGCTATTTTTTTAGCAGCGAAATTCGAATAATCCTCCGGCGTCATCACTTCTTTACCCGGAGACATCATTTCTAAACTCAAACCATACATGGTTTCCACTTTATTGACTGATAATACCGGTGCTGCGTGTGTGTGCGTGGCATTGATCATAATATCCTCCGCTGAAACGGCAGGAGAAAGATCTTTTAGCAATTCTCTTACTTGTTGCCTCAAATTGGACTTATCCCGCATACCATCGCTGATCGAAACAAAGTCACAACTGATCATGATCGCTTTGGACGTTTTACCATCTTTGACCGACTCAATCGCCAGCGCTGTTGCGGTGATAGGATCCATTACCCCCTCCGACACACGGGCATGAAACTGGCCTGCGATCAGTACAGGTTTAGGAGGAGTAATATCGATGGAGGACCATCCAATTTTGAAGGTGTCGGCTGGATTGGCATAGGCATGTGTATAGCTACACAATACAACAGCAATCAATACCAAAAAGGATAGAAAGAAGTTCTTTTTAGTGCTCATACTAAATTGTTGATCAATAAAATGGTTTAGGAAATCATTTGCACGCTCAATTATTATCTATAAGTAACAAAGCCAATTGACTTACTGAGACCGACCAAAAGATCGGTCCCAGTAACCAGATTTACTGCCACCCTGGATTTTGTGTTAGTTTGGGATTCAATGCCATTTCCTGGGTCGGTAACGGATATAGATATAGGCGGTCTGTCCATTTACGCGTAAAGCCCGGATATAGAATTCGGTAGTTGTTCGTAGCCGGGTCACGTGCTCCCTGATACGTTTTGGGATTATCCAGTAGTTTACCAGCTTTCCAGCGTACCAGATCATCCCACCGTTTGCCCTCTGCGGCGAGTTCTATACGTCGCTCTCGGCGAATTTCATTAATGAGCGGACTCACGGCTACCTCCCATTGCGGCCAGTTAGGATCGGTAAAGCCAACATCGACTTTCATTGCAGGCATACCCACACGTGCTCTCAATAAATTCACCGACTTATCCAGAACAGCCTGTGTTGCTTCTCCCAACTCTGCTTTGGCTTCTGCATATGCCAACAAAACTTCTGCATAGCGGAATATGAAGTCATCCACTATACATTGTAGTTGCAGGCGATCGCGCTCATACGGCGAGTATCCTTTTAGGATGTAATAGCTCGTAGGCGCATAGTTATTATCGAATTCAGGCATGGGTCTGTATTCTTTGGATCCATTTTCATAAATTCTATACACGCGTTTATCCTGATACACCGACTGCTCCATACGTGGGTCACGGTTCGTGAATTCCACTCCAAAAATTGCATCCCCCTTATATAATGGGCTTTTTGAGATGGGCAAACCATCAGTACACAAATAAGACTCCACAAAATCCTTGGAGAAACCTGTTTGTGGCTCCCCCAACTGTCTCACATTGTTATGCATCCGTTTATCAGCTAGGAAGCGCTGAACCATTATTCCCTCTTTATTTCCTTTCAACTCGTACTGCGTAAACAATTCGAAATAATCGGTCTTCGGGTTTCCTGTGGAATAAACCGCAAACTGACCCGAATTCATGATAAGTTCAGAGGCCGCCACCACTTCTTTAAGAAGCGCCTCATGCCCAGCCATATTCCGGGACTTCCTATACGTACCCTCATACAGGCATATCTGTGCTTTTAACGTAAGCGCTGCATATTTGGTAAGTCTATCAGCAGAAGAAGTTTCTGGCAAATTGGCAATGGCCATCTCCAACTCTTTAAGCATATTAGCCACCACTGTTTCGCGCGTATCGCGAGGTAGGTATAGTTCGGGAGACTCGGTAGTCAGTTCATGTTCCAGCCACGGCACATCCCCAAATCGCTTTAATTTCCCAAAATAGTAAAACGCCTTGAAGAATCTTATTTCAGCCTCAGCCTTGGCCAAGGCATCATTCTTAGTCATGGTGGCTACACGATCCAACGCAAAATTGCAGCTCCGAATCCCTGACCAATCCCCTTTGGCCCAACCTCCGCCTGATGCCGGAATTGTATATTCATTCCATACATAAGCATTCCGAGAACCTGGACCCTGGTTATCCGTTGCATCGTCTAATCTCCATATATAATTCGGATCTTTTAACGACACATAGAACTGATTAGCAAACATTTCAACATCGGAAGCTGTTTTCCAATAACTGGCATCGTTGATTTTATCCTGCGGTATCTTTTCCAAGAAACCATCATTGCAGGCCGTTGTTGTAAATAGCATTGCCAAAAGAGCAACACAAGAGTATTTTATATTTTTCATCGTGATCTACGTTTTTAGATAAGAATTAAAACCCAATGTTAGCGCCCACTGAAAATGCCCGATTCAGAGGGTAAGAATGTGCACTACTTTGTTCTGGATCCACAATCTTGATCATCTTCGTAGCTTCCCAAATGTTGTTCCCTGAGAAATATACCTGTACTCTTTTGGCAGCAATTTTTTGGGTAATCGCCGTAGGAATGGTATAGCTCAATGTCAACTGTTTCAATCTTAAATAAGCCGCATTTTGCATATAGCGCGTTTGGACAGTCGTTACATCTGTACCTCCGGTTATAAGTGGTCTTGGGAAATATGCGTCCCGGTTTTCTGGCGACCACCAATCGGTACCTATTTTACCCTGCATACTCCATTCGTCATTATATTGATTGACAAAGAACTGGCCCGATATAATCATGTCTCTCTTGGCTACCCCTTGAAATAAGAAATCCAGATCAAAGCCTTTCCAGGAAACATTGGAGCGTAAACCATAGCTGTACCGTGGCGTATTATCACCGATCACTTTCATATCCCCATGGTCATCAAGCGTTTGCTTGCCTCTGGTTATTTTGCCGTCTCCATTCTGATCTACAAAAAACAAGTCCCCCGCCTCTCGTTTCCTGCCACTAATCTGGGTTTGATCCAATTTCAAAGCTTCTTCGTCGGTTTGGAAAATCCCGCCCGTTTCAAGTCCCCAAATAGTGCCTAGGCTCTTGCCTACGTAGTAATCTGAAATGATACCTGAGGGATTATCAAACTTTGTGATTCTTGCCTGATAATCTGAAAGCATCAGACTAATACCATATTTAACCTGATTCACACTATGATTCCAGCCAATGGTTAAATCGAAACCGGTGGTTTTCATATTGGCGGCATTGGCCTGAGGCTCACCCGTTGCCAAAACTGCTGGTAGCGTTTGCGACTTGGTCAACATATTCTTGGTATCTCGGCGATACACATCAAACGACCCAGTAAGCTTGTTGCCAAAGAATGCAACATCCAAACCAAGATCCTGCTGAGCCACTGTTTCCCACGTTAATGATGGGCTTACCAAACCAGATGCCGTAACGGTCATTGGATTGTCTCCATTGATTAAATAACCAGCCAAATTTGTTCCATAATTTGCGATATATGGATAATAGCCGACCACATTTTGGTTACCTAAATTACCATATGAAGCCCTCAATTTCAGCATATTGACTGTACTTTGAAGAGGCTTAAAGAAACCCTCGTTGTCGATACGCCATCCCACAGATACTGATGGAAAAAAGGCAAAGCGATCTTTCTTAGGGAATTTAGAACTGCCGTCATAACGTCCGTTGAATTCAACGAGATAACGGTCATCATAACTATAATTGATTCTGGAAAATGCACCACGAATGGCGTATTCAGAAAGCGCATCAGAAGTAAATCTTTCTCCACTTGCCAGACTCATATACGGCATCGACCCAACAATCAGTTTTTCACGTGTTCCTGAAAAATACTCATAAGATGCATTTTCCTGATTGAAACCAACCATTGCTTTAAAGTAGTGGCGAGATGCTATGGTTTTCTCATAGTCGGCATACGCATTGAATACAGAATAGCGGTCATTATAAGTATTCCGAATCACAGAGCTTGGATTGGTATATGGGTAATACCCATTCACGCCATTCCGGTCATAAATTTCCAATTGACGACGATAATCCAACTCCTTGGTATTCTTAAAGTTGAATGAATAGTCCATATTGATCGACATGTCTTTTATCGGCGTCAATTTTACAGTCCCCGTCATCCACGAATCCATAATGTTCCTATTTCTATATCCGCCCTCTTTTTGCAGTTGCACTACATTTGGCACAGACCCGGAAGAAGCATATCGGCCATCAGGCAGATAAACAGGCCAGTTTGACCAGGAGTGCACCTGGAACATGTTTCGGTCCTCATTGAAGTTATCGGCGCGGTCATTAGGTGGGAAAACCTTTTTACTGGTATTGATCGAGATTTTAGTCCCAACCTTAATCCACTTGGCCACTTCATAATTGAGGTTGGTCATCACGTTGTAACGGGTATAACGCTCATTGAAATTCTTGGGGATACCATCTGCCCTGAAATACGCCAACGAGGTGTAGTAGTCAAACTTTTCCGATCCCCCCGAAACCGTCGCATTGTATTGTTGCATGGGATAGCTGTCTCGTAAAAGTACATCTGGCCAGTTGGTGTTACCTGCAAATGCATACAAGTTATCGGCATCGTTGGGGTGTTGAAAAGTGCTGGGTTGGCTGGGGTCGTTATAATGCGCCGTAATAGCCTTTTCATA
Source organism: uncultured Dyadobacter sp. (assembly GCA_937880795.1). Lineage (GTDB taxonomy): Bacteria > Bacteroidota > Bacteroidia > Cytophagales > Spirosomataceae > Dyadobacter. The sequence goes on from CALGRQ010000054.1 coordinate 6,096, forward strand.
ATATTGATCAAACTGGTAATACGGTCGGCCATTAACCCGCATATTTGCCGTATTCATATAGGTCATCCGCTCCATGGCATCCATGGTTTCGAATTTTACCACAGGTTTGTTGCTGGAATAATTCATCGATAAATTCACAGCCGGTCGGGTCGCTTTCTTACCACTTTTTGTGGTGATCAACACCACCCCATACGCTGCACGTGCACCATAGATGGCGGCTGATGCTGCATCTTTCAAAACCGTAACACTCTCAATATCATTTGGATTGATCAAATTCACGTCCATTGGAATGTTATTCACCAAAATCAAAGGACTTCCACCGTTGATAGACGTATTCCCCCTGATGTTGAACGATGTTCCTTTTCCCAACGCACCGCTGGACTGCGAAATGTTCAGGTTAGCTACCGCGCCTTGCATTGCTTGTCCAAGGTTGGCTACCGGTCTGTTTTCAATCGTTTCTGCATTCACATTGGCCACAGCACCCGTTAAATTGACCTTTTTCTGGGTTCCGTATCCTACTACTACAATCTCTTCCAAGGCCTTGGTGTCATTTTGTAGCGCAACATCGATAACACTTTGCGACCCCACCTGTACCTCCTGACTCATATAACCTACAAAAGAGTACACCAGGTTAACAGGTCCATCCGGAATTTGAATGGTGTAATTTCCACCCACATCCGTTACGGCTCCGGCGGTAGTACCTTTAATCAGTACGTTCACTCCCGGTATACCCTCTCCTTTTTCTGCATCCGTAATTTTCCCCTTTATAACCCGATCTACCATACTTTGCTTGGCAGACTCATACATTTTGAGTGCCGACCCAACCCTTTCCGTCAAATCTAACCCTTTCACCTCCGGCTGAGAAAACATGGTCTGATCCAACCGCATCAACTCTTTTTCGTCCTTTTCAGCCCCCTTCTTTTTGGTAAAACCACCTGTGCTGGTTTTTTTGTATTTTAGTCCCAGGGGTTTTAGTACATTTTCCAAACTATGCTCCACATTGGATTCGAACTCAATCGCATCAACAGGAACTCTATAACCTTCTACCAGGTGATCAAAATAAAGGATATCCACTTTATAATGCCCCTTAAATTCCTGCAAAACATCCCTCAACTTTTTAGAGTTAGGTTTTGCCACAACTTTACGTGGTTCCTGCTTTGCACTGGCAACAAGCTGAGAAAATCCCGGCTGTGCGTTGGTGCATAGCAGTCCCATCAATACAACTGATTGTATCGTGTGTTTCATAACTTATTAAAGATTAAAAGCGTTAAAATTGGGTTTAGAAATAGGAAACTAAGCGTACTAAAAAGACAAGGTTATAGACTTCCCGTCGGGAGACTTTTCATAGTTTAGGCCGGAATCATCCGTAAGTATTTCCAAAAGCTCCTCTCCATTGAGAGCGGTAAAGGAGCCGGACACAGTGAGCTGTGCTAGGGTAGTATCGGGTATAAGCACTTTAAGTCCGAAGTTGTCTTCCAACAGATGCCCGACTTCCTGTAATGTTGCTTGTTCAAAAATAAATCGGTGAGACTTCCAGGATGTAAATTTTTGGGGATTATTGGTTTTTTGCAGATTTGCATGTCCGTAAACATCCATCGTCACATAGTCTCCAGGTGTCATCGTCAGCATTTTTTTCTCTTTTCCTTCCTGGTAGCGCAATTGCACTTTACCATCACTCAACATCACTTTGGTACCTCGCGGTCTTGCATATACGTTAAACTGTGTACCCAGTACTACGATGTTTACATCTTTACCAGTGCTTACTATGAATTTTTGATGACTCGGCGTATGAACAATGTCAAAATCAGCCTCGCCCTGTAATAGCACTTTTCTGGTTTCTTTCCCAAAACCAAACCGGGGAACCCTCAAGGAAGAGTTTGAATTGAGTACCACTTTACTTCCATCCGATAGTTCAAGACGTCGGGTCTCATTAAAATCCGTTTTATAGACCTGATAGCGAATATTATCTCTAAAAAACCAGGACCCTGTACAAATCGAGACCAAAACAGAAGCAGCTACCAACCAATTGACCCTCCTCAAAAACGAAAAACGATTTTTACCGGGCAATGACTCCGGCTCCGCCACGGTTATATCCGAAGCTTCCTGACCGTACATGCGCTGCCAATGCCTGGCTGTACCGGTATCTATATCCACCTCATATTGTAAATTTTCAAGCTCCCATTCTTGTAACCATATATAGAACTGTTCAAGATTGGATGTGTTGGTAACCCATTCTTCAATGCTCCGCTTTTGTAGCGCGGTTGCCCTACCCGAAAAGTATGTGAAGATTAGTGTTCTGTTAATGACTGATTTCATCCTGAATTCTTAGTTAATGAGGTATTTCCAGGCCTCACCGCCTGGTGATTATCCAACCGACTATGCTGTTACTGCATAAATGCCAGTAATAAAACAAACCACTTGTCCCGAATCAGAGCCCTGATCTGATGCGTGGCCTGAAACATCTGCGCCTCCACCGTCCGAAGCGACAAATTGAGTTCCTCCGCAATCTCCAAATGCTTTTTACCCTCAAACCGGTGCATGATAAAAATGCGTCTTCGTTTAAAAGGCAAACTGTTTACTGCATTTTCTACATCCTGGTATAAGTCTTCATATTGCGTAATTTGATCTGGCTGCTGCTCGGGTTTAATGGCTACACACTCCGCTACCTGCATAGATGCAGTTCTTTTAAGTTCCATACTCACATAATCGAAAGCCCTATGCCGAACGGAAGTGAAAAGATATGCTCTGAATGAGGTCTTGACTTCTCTGAAAATTTGCTCCGAATGGAATTTAAAGAAGATATCGGACACAATATCCTCGGCAACTTCTTTTGATGAAACATACCGAACGGCATGACTACAAAGCGGTCGGTAATAATACTTAAACAGGAGTTCTATTCCCTGATTGACACTTGATTCAAATGCTTTTCTGATCAAAATTTCCGAATCAAGGTTTCCGCCTCTATTGCGACCTCCATCCTCTTCAAAAATCCGCATGGAAACACCTTCCGGTATTTCCGTGCGATTAAAATTGCCTGCTTTCTCCATGTTGAGCTCTTCAGGTTAAATGTTTCTGGCGTTTAGGAATTTATCGGTATAGAGAGACGGCCCAGCTAACAAAAACACCTATGAGCAATTCAATTTATTTTACGGTTGCAACAATTTAAAATAAAAAAATATACAAAATAAGCATTTTTGCAAAATATTATTTCACAAAAATATACAATTATAGAAACATAAAACATTTTCACAAATAGCCTTTTCGCTATTATTTTAACCTAAAAAGAACAGACCAATTAAACTTTATATTAAAATAACCATATTTATCCAACACCCAATCCCATCTTGAATCTAAAAAAAATGGCCACAGAAATACTTCAAAAAAGTATCTCCATGACCAAACAAACTACCTAAACTGCCAAAAAAATCAGTACCCTTTATTTTGCACCAAACGTCCCTGACTCAGGTCAACCTCTGTTTGAGGTATTGGGAAAAGCTCATGCGTACCATCTTTAAAATTTTTACCCTTAGAAGAATTGTATTTCGCGGAATATGCTCTAAGAACGGTCCCGGCGCGCCCCTGACGAATCAAATCAAAATATCGATGGTTTTCCATCCCATACTCCACCCGCTCCTCTTGCCAAATCTTCTCCCGTAACGCATTTTGCGTCGTCACGGTAACATCTGGCAAAACGTTAGCCACGCCCTGGCGGGCACGTTTTCTTACTAGATTAAGTGCCGCAAGTGCCGGCTCTGTATTCCCATTTTCGTTGGCTGCCTCAGCATACCATAGCAGGAGCATACCGTAACGCATTTTAAGTTCATTCTTACCTGAATGGGCAGGATCGCCTGTTGCTGGAAAGTCACCTGCCAAGAGATAGGCCTTTTTACTCATATAGCCCGTCTCACTGTTGCCGACATCGGCCACTTTACCATCCGGCATAATATCGCCCTGCTTATATACCGTTAGTTTTAAACGAGGATCCCCGGGCTCAAAGGCATCCACAAAATCCTGGGTTGGATTTGCAAAACCCCAACCATACATACCTGCACTACCCTGCCGAATGGATGCCTGATTCCGTGCTGTAAGATACTGCGGGCTATACATATGGTTGATTTCGAAAACGTTTTCCGTTCCAAACTCTCCAGCCATTGTAAAAGGTCTGTAATAATCCGGATCCAGCGAATATTCGTTGGAATCCATTACTTTTTTAAACCAGACTTCCGCCTTTTGAAAATCCTTTTTGTAGAGATATACTTTCCCCAGATACGCCTGTGCAGCACCCTTAGTGACCCGCCCCATTTCGGCAGCAGGCAACTTACTTCTGAGCGGCAAAATCTCACTGGCCTCAGCCATATCCTTCTCAATAAGTGCATAAACCTGCTCTTTGGGTGTTCGTTCGGCGTCAAAAGTCTGAATATCCGATTTCGTGATCAGCGGAACATCCCCATAAAAAGTAACAAGTGTAAAGTAATAATAGGCCCTAAGAAATTTTGCCTCAGCCAAAATCCGGGCGCTTTCCGTTGCATCCATTTCAATACCGGGCACATTTTCCAATACCAGATTGGACCGATACACACCTAAATAACAATTGCGCCAGACTTGTAGGGCAACTGTATTTGAAGTAGGAATGGCATAATAGGCTATTTCATTAAAGTAGCTGGCATCGCTGGGGCCCTCTCCACCCTTTTCGGCATTGTCTGCTACAATATCATAAATGGAATAACCATCGTATCCGGGAAAATTCAACAGAGGATTATAGGCGGCCGTAAGTGCTCTTAAAGCATCACTGGGTGTAGCGTAGGCAGAACTCACCGACAAAGCCGCCAATGGCTCTTTATTCAGCAAATCACTACAACCCGTGGTAGCCAACAGCCCAATCAGGAACAATATCCTTTTCATAAAATAATGTTGGTTATATAATTGAAAATGAACCGTATCACGAATTAAAAACTCAAATTTAAACCTGCCGTCATCACTCTGGGTTGCGGGTAATAACCTTGATCTATACCCACCGTTAATGACGAACCAGGGCTACCAATCTCGGGATCATAACCCCGGTATTTTGTCCAGGTGAGTAAATTTTGGCAAGACACATATATCCTCACTTTTTGAATGCCTTTCAGTAAAGTATGAGGATAAGTATAGCCTAGTTGTACCGATTTTAACCGCAGGTAAGATCCGTCTTCGATGTAATAAGACGATATACGCATGTTATTGTTCGGATCGTTGACGTTCAAGCGAGGTATATCGTTGGAGCTTCCAGGGCCATTCCACGCTCTCAGCATTTCAGTATCGAAATTGTAAAAATTACTTCCTTGGGTAAAGTACTTCCAATTAGCAGCAATTTCATTTCCATACATACCAT
>CALGRQ010000055.1 GCA_937880795.1 uncultured Dyadobacter sp.
GTGATTGCTGCCGGCTTAGGAAGTTTTGAACCCCGTAAACCCGCCGTGGAGCAACTTGAATACTTTGAAGGCAAAGGAGTTCACTACATGGTGAAGAAACCGGAACAGTTCCGCGGAAAAAATATCGTACTAGCAGGAGGTGGTGACTCGGCCTTGGATTGGACCATATTTTTATCAGATATAGCTGAACGAGTTACCTTGGTCCATCGGGGCGAAACGTTTAGGGGGGCCCCCGACACAGCTGCAAAAGTCTTTGAACTTGCTGAACGCGGTAAAATTGATCTGTTACTACAAAGCCAGGTACATAGTTTGGGCGGGAATGGGGTTTTGAAGGAAGTTTCAATACTCGATACAAATAAACAACTTACCACGATTCAAACGGATAGCTTCATACCACTGTTTGGATTGAGTCCCAAACTGGGCCCTATTGCCGACTGGAATCTTGGGATAGATAAAGGAGCAATTAGCGTCAACACGGTTGACTATTCCACGAATATTGAACGTATATATGCCATTGGCGATATCAACACGTATACCGGTAAGCTAAAATTAATCCTTTGCGGATTCCATGAAGCGGCCATTATGATGCAAAGTGCCTTTAAGTATGTATATCCCGATCAAAAATTGAGTTTTAAATACACCACCGTTAACGGCGTAAACGCCTTTTAAATCATGATACAAATAACTGTCGATAACGGAGCAGGGGAGAACAGGGACCTGGAAGTACCCACTGATGTAGGCCTCAACCTCATGGAAGTGTTAAAGGCATATGAATATGATATCATGGCTACCTGCGGGGGTATGGGCCTGTGTGCAACTTGCCATATAGAAGTCTTGAAGGGTGCCGAAAACCTGAGTCCTTGCAACGACAATGAACTAGATACGCTGGATACATTGCCTGATGCAGGAGCTCACAGTCGTCTGGCGTGTCAGATTCGTCCAAACGTCAACATGGACGGTTTGGCCATTAAACTAAAAGCATTACAAGAAGTATAAAGAGTATAGAATTTTGGAATAATAGTACAGAAACCTTCATTGTCGTACAGTGAAGGTTTTTTATGTCAAAAGTTGGGCATCGAGAAGTTTGTTTCAACCCTTTTGATTTCGCAACATAAACTTCTCCAGATTGGATTTAGCGATGGATTGCATTTTTGCACGAAAAACATCTGTCCAAGCAATTAACCAACCCGTTGCACCAAATGCCTGTCGTCCCCAGCTATATAGGTTGAACTGATCTTTATGACTTATAATGAGACCATGCTCAAACACAAATTCTGCTGTGATCCGATTGGTTACCTTATTTCCTGTTTTTGAAAAGGTATAACGCGCCTTCCAATCCGCCTGTACCGTGTTCGAAGTTTCCTTAACCAGGTTATAGGTTAGCGTGAGATCGTTACTTGATTTGCACAACATTTCCCACATTGCCCGTACCTGCTCTGCATTCAGATTAGAGAATATAGGATCCGAAAAAGTAGCATGATCGGCATAACACGACTGCATGAATGCATAATCCTTTCGTTGAAAAGCCGAATAAAATTCATCAATCAATTGTTCATTGGCTGTCATAAATGACCCGGTTAATGAGAGGTAGACTGGTTTCAGATGCAGCACAAATGTACTGGATACTGTTATAAGTTACTATTGAAGTTCATGTCTCAGGGTTACACTCATTTTTAAGACAATATTAATCAATTGAATTACAGCTAATTGCATACAAAGAACAACACATTTTGATATATATTGATAAATGTATCCACTAAAAATGATCAGCAACGGCCCTCTTTTTGGTAAATTTAGGCCCACTTAACTTCCCGAGCAGCGGACTGAAAAGTGCATTGATTGATTTGTTAATTCAATAATATAATCTACTATATGACCTATTGTCTTGGTATAAAAGTAAAAGAAGGTTTGGTAGCCATTGCGGATACGCGTATTACCGCAGGAACGAGTACCACGGTGAAGAAAAAAATGTATGTTACCCAAAAGGATAACTATTCCATGTTTATCATGACCAGTGGGTTACGCTCTGTCAGAGATAAGGCTGTTCATTATTTCGAAGAACTCATTAGTGAAGGTGTAGTATATAATAAGCTATACAAGGCCGTTAATGCATTTGGAGAACAGATAAAAAGGGTGGCAGAGGAAGATCGTGAGGCATTAGAACGATCAGGATTGAAATTTAATCTAAACACCATCGTAGGTGGACAACTCAAAGATGACGATGACCACAAACTATTCCTGCTATATTCCGAAGGAAACTGGGTTGAACTCGATGAAGGCTCTCCGTATGTGATTATTGGAAATTCTGGCCAGGGTAAAGCTATATTAAATCGGGTTCTGAATGAAGACTCATCCATGAAGCAAGCACTGAAAGCCGGTTTTTTATCCTTTGACTCAACTCGCGTCAGCAATAACGACGTTGAATTTCCTATTGATGTGGTCCTATACAAGAAAGACAGCTATCACATCATAGAACATCGCTATGAGAAGAAAGACATGGAGCACGTTTCCGAAATGTGGGAGGATAAATTGAAAGAGGCGCTGGATAGCATCCCGGAGGCCTGGATGGATCAATCGTTTGATAAGATACAATAGCCCATCACTAAAAACTCCCGACCTATAACTTCGTTATAAGCCGGGAGTTTTTAGTGATGCAAGTTATATTATTCAACGCTATATTTATCCAGTAAGTAGAGCATAGCGGCCATAGAAGCAGCGCCTAGTTCCAACTCACGGCGACTCACTTTATCAAATGTATCATTACCGGCATGATGATAGTCAAAGTAGCGTTGCGAATCAGGTATCAAGCCTAATAATACGGTACCTTGTGGTCCTAACGGACCAATATCTGCTCCACCGCCTCCAACACCAATTTCATGCAAGCCATATGGTGAAAATAGCTTTTGCCAGCTTTTGATTTTAGCTTTTTGAGCCGGGGTACCTACAATTCCAAAACCAAGCGGCGTGAAACCTCCACGGTCAGATTCTATGGCGGCAACGTGCCTTTCTTTTTTAGATTTAGCAGAATCGGCATAGGTAATTCCACCTTTCAGACCGTTCTCCTCATTCATGAACATCACGGCACGCAGTGTATAATTGGGTTTATAGCCCAATACTTTCAGAATACGTACCGCTTCAATAGACTGAACACAACCGGTTCCATCATCATGAGCACCTTCTCCTATGTCCCAAGAATCAAGATGACCACCCACAACCATATACTCTGACGCACTCTTTCCCCCTTTCAATTCACCAATGACATTGTGAGAAGGAGCATCCGGTAAAATTTCACAACTCTGCTTAAAGAAAAATTGAGTCCCCGGATTTGCTTTCAATGTTTTACTAAGTAATTCAGCAGCATTGGTAGAAATACCGGCCGCTGGTATCATGGGGGCACCACTTGCATAGCGCATGCTACCCGTATGAGGTACATCATCCAAACGGGTTGTCATCGAGCGAACAATACAACCAATTGCACCCAGTTTTGCGGCTTCACTGGCACCAGACCCACGCTGCTCCACAGCTCCACCATATGCATCAAATGTTTGCAGTTTCGTTGGATCCATCGGTCGGTTGAAAAATACGATTTTCCCCTTCACCTTTTCTTTTCCCAACTCTCTCAACTCCTGAAAGCTTTTTACTTCGATCACCTGAGCCGTTAATCCAGCTTTTGGCGTAGCAATGGAGCCACCTAGTGCCACCAACGGAACGCTTATTTTTTTCTTTCCATCCAGAATCGCCCCCTGCTCCTTAGCTCCGCGTACCCAGTGTGGTACCATTACGTTTTGGAGAAATACGTTGTCAAATTGCTCTTGCTGCATGACCTCCTTAGTATAGGCTACGGCTTTGGCAGCACCCGCCGACCCGCTCAAACGAGGGCCAACCACTTGTGTTAAATGCCGTAACATGTCATAGCTTTTGCCATCGGCCAACGCCGTATTAAAGATTTTACGAATAAAAATAGAATCTTGCTTGTAGTCGGCTTGTGCCGAGGCCATCAGCGGTGCTATCAGCATTGCCGTCAGAATAGTTTTCTTCATGGGTTTAGGTTAATTGAATTAGATATATTTACGATTTAAATTTATGAAGGCTTAACATCTTTACCCTGCCTTTTCGCAATGGAAAGTAACAAGGCCGGTAACAGGATCAGGTTGGTACACATGGCTACTAGTAACGTAATAGAAACCA
>CALGRQ010000056.1 GCA_937880795.1 uncultured Dyadobacter sp.
AGGCTTTGGATCGGAACCAACTTTGGAGTGCTCATGTTTCCGGATCCAAAGGGCTATTTGGCCGACTCCCGTGTCCACAAATGGATTAAGTTTGTGCCGGATGATGGGAATCGGTATAGCATCAACTCGGGGCGTATACACCAAATTGTAGAAGATTCATTCAATAATCTATGGCTGGCAGCTTCGGCAGGTGGGTTAAATAAAATTCACTTGCGCCCGAAAGGATTTGGTCATCTTTACCGCGACGGTACCAGCGCCAGTGCTTTGCCGAATAACTATGTGAATGCCATTGGTAAAGATGAACAAAGCAATCGGCTCTATATAGGTACTCGCAACGGTTTGTCGGTTTACAATCCGGTAAATAAATCTTATCAGAATGTTTTAAGTCGATTGGCTTCTGGGAACGTAACGGGTACCGATGTGTCGGCTGTTCTGGTGGCAGGTGAATCTGTATGGATTGGAACCCGTTATGATGGGCTCTATAAGATGGATAAAAATGGCACGAACAAGCTCACAAAATATCCCAATTTGGTGGGTAACAGGGACTGGAAGTTCATTAGTATTGAAAGTATTATAACAGACATGTCGCGCAGAGTTTGGCTGGGTACTACCGATGGTCTTATCGTTTTTGATGAGCACGGTAAACATTTAAAAACCTACAACAAAACCAATTCTAAAATCCCTTCGAACCAGTTTACGTTTCTCCTGTACGATGATGAGAAAGAAGTTTTATGGGCAAGTACTGCGGATCAGGGTGTGGTGTTATTGAAGGAAAACGTTGAAGGGATTGAGCTGATACAACAGTTCAGGCATGAGCCGGGGAATATAAACAGTTTGAGGGTTAATTACGCCTGGCCCTTATTGAAGGATAAGCATGGTGATATCTGGATTGGTACTATTGGTGGCGGATTACATAGGCTGGGATATAAGAACGGGCAATACAGCATGCAACGTTACCAACAGTGGTTACCCGAAAATGATATAGAAAGTATTCTTGCCGATGACCAAGGGGATCTGTGGATCGGTGGAGCAGGGCTTTTTAAATTTACGCCTTCTACCCGCAAATATTTGCATTACGATGTAAGTGATGGTTTGCAGAGTAATTCATTCAAGATTGGTGCGGCATATCAAGCATCGAACGGAATGATGTATTTCGGCGGGACCAATGGACTAAATTATTTTCAACCTAAAAACATTCATTCTAATCCTTATGCTCCGGTAGTACACATCACACGATTGCGTGTGCTGAACCGAAATCAAGCAGGCAACGGCAATGAAATTGGTAGTGCAATGGTTACCCGCGCATTTTCAATAAAAGATGGGGTAACAATCAAAAGTGCTGAAAACGACTTTTCTCTGGAATTTGTGGGGTTGAATTACGTTAATCCGGGTAAACAAAAATACGCCTATTTCCTGGAAGGGTATAGTAATGATTGGGTAGAACTTCCACCTGGACAGCGTATTGCCAGCTTTGCTAACCTTCCTGCCGGGGATTATACATTTAAGGTAAAAGTAAACAACGGTGAAGGGGTTTGGTCGGAGGAGCCTGCTGAACTTAAAGTTGTGATTTTATCACCCTGGTACAAAACCTGGTGGGCTTTCCTGGTTTATTCTGTTATAGCAGTTTTTGCGTTGATGTGGTATCGGCGAATGACATTGGGTAGGCTTGAACTAGAAAACAAAATTAAAATAGAATCGCTCCAAGCCGAAAAGGAGAAAGAACTGGCCGAGGCAAAAATTAATTTTTTCACCAATGTCTCGCATGAGTTTAGAACGCCGCTTACCTTGATACTGGGGCCAATGGAAGAATTTTTGGCGACATGGTCAGGCGGCTCCGAAGTAAGGGAAAAAGTAATGATGATGCATAAGCAAACACACAGGCTACTTACTCTGGTAAATCAACTGTTAAGTTTTCGAAAAATTGAAACGGGAAATGCGACGTTGTCGGCATCCTATACGAATGTGGTTGCGTTCGTGAATGAGATATTTAACATCTTTAAAATAAAAGCAGATGAGCGAAATTTGGACTATACGATTACGACATTTTCAGATGATATAAGCCTTTATTTCGACACGGATAAACTAGAGGTGATAATGACCAACCTTTTATCCAATGCCTTTAAGTATACTCCGGAAGGTGGTAAGATCAATATTTCGATTAGGACGGAAGGGAGTTCCAGCGAAAACGCGATTTGGAAAAACGGAGAGCTACTCACAAACTATGTGGTTGTGCAGGATTTTGGCAAGGGTATGCAAGAGGCGGATCTTAATAAGATATTTGATCCTTATTATCAGGCAAAGTCCGATGCGGGTGCGAGTAGAAAGGGAACCGGTATAGGGTTGGCTTTGGTGAAGCAACTGGTATTAAGTCATCATGGTAC
>CALGRQ010000057.1 GCA_937880795.1 uncultured Dyadobacter sp.
TTTTAGTGGGGCGACTTCCGATATTTGTCTGTCCATAAAAACGCAAAGGAGTTTTCTTGTCCAGATACTTTACAAACATCGGATGATTCTTAAGATCCAGATACGATTCGTATGCCGACTCAGCCATTTCTTCAATCAACGCCTTGTCATCCTCATTTAACTCCTCCTCTTTTCTGGTTCCCCGGAATAAATGATTCTCCAAACCTGCTGTAAACAATCTTTCCAGATTGTACATGGCAGTGGTTACGGTTCCATAGTTGGAACTGATGGTTTGGCCCTGAACAGTAAGTTGAATTTCCTTATCCTCAATATCTTTACCCAGCGACGAGTAGAAGCTATGGCTGTTTCCACCTCCACGTGCCGGAGGTCCCCCACGACCGTCGAAGAAGGTAACTTTGATCCCAAACTCGCGTGATACTTTCGTTAACTCTTCCTTCGCAGTATAAATAGACCAGTTAGCCCGCAGGTAACCACCATCTTTTGTACCATCCGAGAATCCCACCATAATTGTCTGGTGATTTTCACGTCCCTGCAGGTGCGTGCGGTAATAATCGTTTTCATATAGCATGCGCATAATGCCGGGCGCATTGGCAAGGTCGTCTACTGTCTCAAACAACGGCACCACATCCAATGCCAGCTTGCCGTTTTCATCGGCAATAAGGTTCTTAGCCAAAGCCACAACCTGCATTACATTGAGCGCAGAGGTATTATTGCTGATTACGTAACGGTGCGCACCCTGCTCGCCATTTTTTTCCTGAATGGTTTTTATGGCACGAATAGACCCCAAAATATCTTTGGTCGTTTCATCCTCATAATCCTCATCACGCAATGGTATGTTGAGAGATAATAGCAAATCTATCTTCTTCGCCTCATCCCATCCCTCATATTCACTGTATTTAAGCAACGGTATTTTTTTCTCAAGACGTTTCAGAATATCCTCCCACGCCTTGGCATGTTTACGGCTATCCTGACGAACATCCAAACTCGCAAAGTAGAATCCGAAAATATTCAGTTTCAGAATAAAGTTATCCAGCAATTCCACAAACAGCCCCTGATGCTTCGTAATCAGTACTTCGCGGGCAACCAGCAACTCATCTATAAGCTCCTGAGCTCCCGAATAGCCTTCTTCGAATGGACCAAAAATGGTGCTATTCATTCTGCGTTCGGCGATGGTAATCGCCTCATCCACACCTTTGAAGGTTAACCTTCTTTTAAGCGTACGAATATCCCGGTAATAGCCCCGTAGCAATGTTTCTCTCAAACGAGAAGCTACCTGAAGGGTCGTTTCTGGGTTCACGAACGGGTTCCCGTCCCGGTCACCGCCTGGCCAAAAGCCCAGTCTGAAAAGATTTGGGAATGCCCAGTCATGCGCACTCATGCCCAGCCCATCTATTAACTTAGTCAGAATAGACGGAATGGCATCATAATATACATTTTCAAGGAACCAGCATAAGCTTACAGCCTCATCAAACGGAGTAGGTTTCTCGTGATTGATAAAAGCCGTTTTCCCCAATTGTAGGAGCAGCTGATTCACCTCGGTGAAATCATTGATTTTGATAGCGTCTTCCAGGTCATTGATAATCCCCAAAACCTTACCCGAGTAGAACTGTGTTGGATGGGCCGTTAGTACGATCCGTACACTAAAGTCCTGCAATTTGGCAAGTAGTTTTTTCTTGAGGGCATCGCTATCTATACGGTCTGTCAGATAAGTTACCGAGCCTTTTCCAGTTAGATCATGTGTCTGGTCAAAAGCGGCATCTTCTACGGAGTCAAAAAGAACAACCTGGCGTTCAATGTATTGTATAAAAGCAAACAAAAGATCCGTACGCTCTTTTGGCGTGGCTGTCTCCAACAATTCTTCAAAAAAATTCTCTATAATTTCCTTAGGAGACTTCCCTTCCTGGAACCCTACCTCACTTTGCTGCGTGAGCAAAGGCAGTAACGAACCCGTCTGGAAAATACCACGGTAAGGCAAACTAAGAAAAAGACTATTGAAAATATTGTACTTTGTTACTACGGAATCTTGAAAACTATTATTCATAGTGGAGTGACAAAATTTTATTTGGAGACTTAAAAATCGAACAAAGATACCCTAAAAAATTGGTTTCAGGCCTTTGGATGTGCTTGCTGATGTGTTTTTTTGAGTTTTTCTATCGAGTTGTGGGTATACATTTGCGTAGCGGCCAATGTGGCGTGCCCAAGTAACTCCTTGATAGCATTCAGATCAGCGCCGCGATTTAGCAAATGAGTGGCATAAGTATGCCTTAAAACGTGCGGACTTTTTTGAGATAACGTGGTTACCGCAGAAAGATATTTTTTTACCGTTCTTTGTATAAAAACAGGATAAGCCGCCTTGCCACTATCCGTTAAAATGAGCGCATCCGTGTCTTCCTCGGGGGCTCGTTCCGTCAAATAGCGCGTCAATAGATTGATCAGCATCGAAGATAGCGGGATCAATCTTTCCTTGGCACGCTTCCCTAAAACCCGGATGGTCTTACCCGGCAAGTCCACATCAGATAGTGTCAAACCGATCATTTCCGACAACCGGATACCTGAGCCATACAAAAGCTCCATAATAATGAGATCACGAAAACCAGAAAAATCTTGCTGAAATAAATCGGTTTCGAATAACAGCTCCATCGACTTTTCCTCCACATATACCGGCAATTTTTTGCGCGTCTTTAATGCAGAAAGTGTTTTCGTTGGATCCTTCTCGATCAGATTCCTTTTTCTTAAATAGCCATAAAAGGCGCGAAGCGATGCTATTTTCCTATTTACAGATACCGGACTCAATTTGGCTTCCATCAAACTCACGATCCATGACCGCATCATAGCCGCTGTGGCAGTTTCTGGTTGCGACACTTCATATTGTAGTATGAGGTATTTGCTAAACTGTTCCAGATCGGTCTTGTACGCTGTAATGGTATGTGAACTGCTGCGTTTTTCAAATTGCAGGGAGTCCAAAAATGTGCTAATCATAGCCCTAACGTACAAAAAAGAGCTGCCTTTCGCAAGACAGCTCTTTTCAATTTTACCCTATTACAGGATACAATAATCCTGTAAATTACCTTCAACAGAAACCAATTCCTAAGAACTAGTCTTCTAGATGACCGTAAGTTTTTTCTTTATATACCGCACGCAAAACTTCGAAACGACGCTTTACAGATGGTTTTTCAAAAGCAGTACGCGCACGAAGCTGGCGCATTGTACCAGTTCTTTCAAATTTCTTTTTGTAACGCTTAAGAGCGCGGTCGATTGACTCGTTGTCTTTAATGTTAATAATAAGCATGCTTATAAAATATAATGTTCTTTGTATTGGTTTTCTGAAACGGACTGCAAAGGAAAGACATATCATTCAGAAAATCAAGAAACAAGGCATTAAAATTAGGATATTTTTGCATATTGCCCCTTGTAAACAAAGGAATTAACATATTTTCGTCCACGATGAGCTCCCGACTGGGTATAATTGATTTAGGAACCAATACATTTCATCTACTAATTGTTGAGAAGAATGGGAAGGATGTTACCACGCTTTTTCATGAAAGTAAACCGGCCCGTATAGGATTGGGGGGTATCAATAAGCAACTAATTACGAACGAAGCCACAGCCAGAGCACTGGACGTGTTACATCTTTTTAGATCCAAGCTCGATGCTTTTGGTGTTCCTCAGGAAAACACCGCTGCTTTCGGAACCAGTGCCATCCGAAATGCCGCTAACAAGGCGGAGTTTTGTGAAACGGTTTTGCAGGAAACCAACATACCTATCACCATCATTGACGGTAATCAGGAGGCAGAATACATATATAAGGGCGTGAGACTGGGTACCAGGTTAGGCTCCACTCCTTCTCTAATTATGGATATAGGCGGCGGAAGTGTAGAGTTTATCATTGGAAATGAAACTCAGATTTTTTGGAAACAAAGTTTTGAAATCGGCGGACAACGGCTGATGGAAAAATTCATGAAAAATGATCCCCTTCCAGAAAGCAATAAGAAAAAGCTATACAATTACCTGGATGAGCAATTGATTCCACTCGCCAACGCAGTGCACCAATACGCTCCCGAAAAACTAGTTGGCTCATCGGGCACGTTTGATACCTTAATAGACATCGACTATCAGTATAAGACCAATCAGTGGCGCCCTCAGGATCAAACCGATTTTAATTTACCTCTCGAAGAGTTTTACCGATCGTATCGTATGATTCTCTCCGGAAATCATGAAGAGCGGATGGCTATTCCGGGCATGATAGCCTTACGGGTTGATATGATTGTGGTGGCAGTTTGTTTGATTGATTATGTCCTGCGCAGTCATCACATTAAACAAATTCAAGTCTCCAACTATGCCCTCAAAGAAGGTGTTTTAGCAACTCTTATTGAGCAATAAACTGGTACAGAGCCACTTTTAACCTTTATTAGTTGTCATACAAATCAATTTCCTATTTTTGCAGATTCTTAAATTAAACTTCTGCCAAATATGAAATTAACCCGCTACCTTCTTCTGTCGGTGATGTTACTTTTGTGTGAAACCAGTACGTTCGCGCAAAAGAAAAAGGACAAAAAGAAGGAAAATGCCAAAATTGACAAAGCCGTTGATGCGGTAGCTGTTGCCGTAAAGGATAAGTTGAAAGATGACAAAAAGAAGGGTCCAAAGCCCTTCAAAGAAGTTATCGATACCTCTGCCGTGAGTCAAAAAGGAATGATTTCGGTTCATAAAGTAGCCGATAAATGGTATTTCGAAATTCCCGATTCGCTGATCAACAATGACATCATGGCTGTAACCCGTTACTCTAAAACGGCTGCCTCGATTGTTTTCCTCGTTGTCTTAAAAAATACCGTAGACTGGCTTTGGGGAGTT
>CALGRQ010000058.1 GCA_937880795.1 uncultured Dyadobacter sp.
AAAACGTGCGTGTAGATAGAGCCATCACCGATGCTATTGAAAGAATAATTGATGACAGAGGCCAGATTCGGGACTCAGCTTCACCTGAACTTGCCCGTATACGAAGAAAATTAATTTCCGAGCAGGCCGGAATCCGGAAAAAACTGGATACCATGCTCCGCTCGGCCAAAAGTAATGGATGGATTAGTGAGGATGTTTCGCTTACCGTTCGCAATGGAAGGATGGTAATACCCGTTGCCGCCGAACATAAGCGCAAGCTGAAAGGTTTTATACATGATGAATCTGCAACAGGTCAAACTGTATTCATAGAACCCACCGATGTTTTCGAATCAAATAATGAGATAAGAGAACTGGAATATGAAGAACGTCGTGAAATAAACCGCATTCTACTCGAACTAACAAATCAATTAAGACCATTTATCCCCGACTTGCAAAAGGCATATCAGTTTCTGGGGCTAATGGATTTTTTACGCGCAAAAGCTAAATTGGCGGGTGAAATGAATGCAATTAACCCCGCTTTCTATAATCGTCAGTTTGTTCATTGGCACGAAGCACGTCATCCGCTTCTTCATTTATCGTTTGCTAAACAGGGAAAAAAGGTTGTTCCCTTGAATATAGAACTGAAAGAAAAAGAACGGATCCTGATCGTTTCCGGCCCTAACGCCGGAGGTAAGTCTGTTTCTCTTAAAACGGTCGGTCTAATTCAATACATGTTCCAATGTGGACTGCTGGTTCCCATGCGGGAAGATTCCTCAATGGGCTTTTTCCAGAATATTTTTATCGACATTGGCGATGAACAATCTTTGGAAAATGATTTGAGTACATATAGCTCACATCTCACCAACATGCGTCATTTTTTGACAATGGCTAACAAGCGTACTTTATTTCTCATTGATGAATTTGGTACCGGAACAGAGCCCGGACTGGGTGGAGCCATTGCCGAAGCTATATTGGAGGATCTTACAAAATCAGGCGCGTTTGGTGTTATAAATACACACTATACCAACCTTAAAGTTCTTGCTGATAAAACCGATGGACTTGTAAATGGGGCCATGCGCTTTGACGGAGAACATCTGGAACCGTTATACCAACTTGAAATTGGGAACCCTGGTAGTTCTTTCGCTTTTGAAATCGCATCAAAAATTGGTTTACCCAAGGGCGTGATCAACCGTGCAAAGGATAAATTGGGTACCCAGCAAGTTAGCTTTGAAAAGCTCTTAAAAGAACTGGATATAGAACGCCGTGTTTTTTCGGAGAAAAACATTGCCCTGGGAATTAAGGAGCGTAAGTTAACCAAGCAACTGGAAGACTATACGGCTCTCAAGTCCGGCCTTGAAACGAATGAGAAAAAAATCGTTAACGAGGCAAAGCAGAAAGCAAAAGCGCTGATTGCAGACGCCAATCAACGGATTGAAAATACGATTCGGGAAATCAAGGAAAATAAAGCAGAAAAAGAAAAGACCAAGAGCGTTAGACAGGAACTGGAGAAATTCACCAAGAAAAGTCTACAGCCTGAGGTCGTAACAGAACCCATCAAAGCAGAGGAACTGTATGAGCCAGAAGAAGGCGCCATTGTTCAGGGAAGCTATGTGCGAATTGTAGGACAAACCGCTATTGGAGAGGTTATAGCATTGCGGGGCAAAGATGCTGAAATTCGCATAGGTGATCTTAAATCAACGGTTAAGTTGAATCGACTGGAAAGAGTTAGCAAAAAAGCTTATAAAGTAGCAACTGGTGAAAAGAAACTAAAAACAAGCGCAAAAGGGGTTGATCTCAACGAGCGAATGTTGAATTTCAGTTTTAACCTGGACATGCGCGGGAAACGCGGGGAAGAAGCACTTGGCTTGGTGGACCAATTTATGGATAACGCCATCATGCTCGGATACGATGAATTGAGAATCGTGCATGGTAAGGGCGACGGAATTCTCCGTACACTGGTGCGTAATCACCTCAGAGGTTACTCACATGTGGCCAGTATGCAAGATGAGCATCCCGATCGAGGTGGTGCAGGCGTTACCATTGTCAAATTAAAATAATCTCGAAGACACAACCCTTTCGAGATGATCTATTGAGTCAGTATCTTATAGGTGCTGACTTTTTTTTACCATAAATAATGCCATAAATATCCAGCTATAAGTGGCACCCACACAGCAACAGCCAACTTCAAAAAAACTTTTTTTCGTCACCAAATACAGCCCGCAAACAAGTCCCTATCAGATAAATCAGCTAAACACTGAGCAGCATCATATACGAAAGTACAGGGCCGGTCATACAATAAACTCTGTTCGGATCCGTGTGCGTCATACTTACCCTCACCCATCCCCAAACAAATAATATCCATAAGGAAACATAGAATATATAACCCAAAACAGCAAAAGGGTGTCTTGTTAGTACAAAACGAGTAATCATCTTCTATGTATTAAAGTATTCAAATTCAACCAATAAAGCTTAAAGTAAATATACAATTTTAAAATAACACACGTCTTTATGATTATATATAATTATTTTATATATTTTTATTGCATTAATATGTAAACCTAAAATAGTATAAGTTATGCGTAGCACCTTTGTAATTACATTCGTATTGCTACAATGGATTTCACTATACCATTGTACCACCGGCTGGGCACAGTCCCACCAATTGTCTAATACGGGCGAAAAACCGGATAAGGACACACCCCAAACAACCAGTAGCCATCCTCCTCAGGATCATAACGATAAAATTTTTCTTGTGGTGGAACAGCAACCGGAGTTTCCCGGTGGAGATATAGCCTTGAAAGAATATATTGCTAAAAATCTTGTGACTCCCACCCCTAAATCAAGCGGAAAAGTATTCATAGGTTTTGTAGTGAATACAGACGGATCTTTACAGGACTTTGAGGTCAAAAAAGGATTAAGCCCAGCTCAAAACGAAGAGGCACTCAGGCTTGTAAAAACAATGCCCAAGTGGCAACCAGGCAAACAATCTGGTAAAGCAATAAGGGTACGGTACTATTTACCGATAGCATTTCAATAAAAAAAAATGTCTGCCATAAATAAATATGGCAGACATTTTTATAAAATCCTTCCCAATAATTAGTGCGCTGCTACCGTAGACGTTGAAGGCTTACGTCCTTTCATCCAGAAGAATAGGATACCGAAAGCAACGATTAATATTGCCGGAAAAGCAATCATTGTACTTAGCGTGGCCTGGCCAGCAGCAAGTGCCAGTTCGTCACCTATTAACCCCTGAGCTGCTTTTTCCGCAGTTTCAGCATCCAACCATCCACCGATAAATGGCTGAAAAATTGCCGTTGACAACATGCCCACACCTCCGATGATAGACATGCCCAATGCACCGCTCAAAGGCACGTGCTGCGCAACGAAACCAACCATTGTTGGCCAGAACAACCCAACACCCATTGCAAAAATTACGGCAGCAAGGTAAGCGGTTGGCCCTGTAACCGTACTGAACATATAAATACCAATTGCAGTAAGGAATGACGCAGTCCAAAGAATACCGGTATCACCCAAAAGTTTTACAATCGGTGCAGCAAAGAATCTCAAAACAGCCATTAAGCCGGTCACAAGAGCCAAAATCAACATAGGGCTTGCACCGCTCTTGCTCATAATCATACCTGTCCATTGTTGCGGACCGAATTCTGAAATAGCTGTGAAAGCCATGCAGAAGAAAATAAATAGGAACAAGGGAGTAAACATCGCTTTAACGTTCTCTCCAATTGAGCTAACACCATCGATGTGAGGTTTTGGGAATGCCTGGCCCCAGAACAAGAATGCATATATGATCGTAGGGATCATAATCACCCAAATTTGCGACTGCCAGCTCATACCAGCATCGGTCATAAATTTCGATATAAGACTACCCACCACGATTCCACCTGGGAACCACATATGGAAGCGGTTCAACATCTTGTTCATGGTAATTCCACTATAAGCGTCGGCAATCATCGGATTACACGCCGCTTCGGTACAACCATTACCAATTCCTATAAAGAATGTTGATATCAACAAACCTGCATACCCACCTGAATAAATAGTCATAATAATACCGATGGTGTGGCATACAAATGCAATTTGCATAATAATTTTTGGTCCTACGGAGTGATATACCAACCCTCCGATAACCATAGAAATGGGAAACCCAAGGAAGAACATTGAGTTGATGAAACCTAACTGCTCGGCTGTTAAATTGAAGTCAGCACCCAGCTGCGGAAGAATCCCCGCACGGATACTAAAAGAAAATGCTGTTGTAATAAGCGCAAAACAGCTTGCATTAAAGAGTCTTGAACTGTTAACTGATTGAGTCATGAGACCTGTGTTTGAGTATTGATTAAGGATAGATTAAGAACTTTCGGGTTATAATAATTATTTAAGTTTTTCATCAAAAAAACAAATAGTTTGCAAATCTACTGTTCTAATTGATAGTTCTACCACGTTTTTTACACTATAAATTTATATTTGTAAAAAGTAGGAGATGTAAATATTGCTCTTTCTACTGTTATTTTTTCGCAAAACCATAAATTGTCTAGGCCATGTCACGAAAGATAAGAATGGGAATGATTGGTGGTTCT
>CALGRQ010000059.1 GCA_937880795.1 uncultured Dyadobacter sp.
ATTACTGATGTCGCATGCATTGCATGCTGCTTTTTCTTCGAGTCTGAATATATCCTGCCCTAAACGAAATGCGCCTGGCCCCGAAATCAAGACTTCATTTTCCGATTCTCCATTTCTTTGCTTCCTAACTACCAGCATTTCCCTTTCTTTCAAAAGTTCATGCGTTGCAGAAAAATATACCCCACCCGATGTTGCGTCAAGAGCGGCGCAGACCTGCTTGCATTGGATATAGGTGAATCCCAACGGTTCCAAAACGGACCAGAGCAAATAGGTTGCATTCTCCTCCGTCTCAAGTGCCACAATTGGAATAAGGACAAACCCTCCGTCTATTTTCACCACCCGATTTCTCCATTCCACTAAAAACTTTCCTAATAAGCCTTGCGCAGATGCCACCTTCTCCGATGTAAGACCAAACGTATTTGTTAAAGACGGATTGAGTTCTTCTAAAACAGGAACAACCTTTTTCCTGATAATATTACGCTTATAATCCAGGGACATATTGGAACGATCTTCCCTCCACGACAATCCATGTTTTTCGGCATATTGAAGTATTTCATCCTTGGTAGCAAATAGCATCGGTCGAAGCAAATTACCGTTGATTGGACTTATTCCGTGCAGTCCGGCAATACCTGTTCCCCGAACCAAATTGAGCAGCACTGTTTCCAAAGAGTCGTTTACATGATGCGCTGTTGCGATCCATTCAAACCCATCCGATCCAATCTCTCTAAACCAGCTATATCTCAAATCCCTTGCAGCCATTTGCGTTGAGATCCCCTTTTTCTTCGCATAAGCCTTTGTTTCAAAATGTTTAACAAAAAATGGAAACCCATAAGATGCTGCCAAGTTACGTACAAATGCCTCGTCCATATCGGACTCCTCTCCCCTTAAACCAAAGTTACAATGTGCTATACCCGCCTTAAATCCAGCTCTTTGAAATAGATGCGCCATCACCACAGAGTCTATACCACCACTGACCGTTAGAAGTGACCTTTGCTTATGCAGATCAACACCAAGCTGGTTAATAAAAGTTAAAAAAGAATGGAACATATTCCTTCGGAAAGTAATTGATGTAATTTTGGCTTATATAAAAGAAATTGGCTTGAACCTAACTATACGAAACCGAATCAAAGAATCGTGTGGCACCAAAGGTAAAAGAAACCGAACCAACATGAATAAAAAAAAATATAGTAAGCATTGCAACGCTTTTATGCTTGAAGGCGTCATGTTTATCAAATACAATGTATTACGATTGACGTTCTTTGTAATTCTGTTAACCTCATTTGACGTACTGGCACAAACACCAACTTCGGGCGACGACCTGGTTGAAATCATCAAATCGGATGAACTTGAACTGATCAACGAAAACGGGATTGAAAGTCGTCGTGTCGTGAATGGCGTCTTTAAACACAAAGGTGCTTTTTTACATAGTAATCTGGCCGTTCAAAACATCAATACCAATGTCATTGAAGCCTTTGGTAATGTAAGGATTATACAGGGAGACACCCTTACCGTTACTGGTGACACCCTGTATTATTATGGCAATACTCGAATCGCAATTGTTAGTGGAAAGAAAACCGTTTTGAAAGACCAAAAACGTACGCTCACCACCCGTAAAATTGAATACGACATGGCCAGCGGCATTGCCAATTACCGTTTACCGGGCCGAACCGTCCACGAAGAAAATGTACTTACCAGTGCCGAGGGATTTTACAATACCGCTACTAAAGATTTTACGTACTATAAAAACGTAAAGTTGGTGAACAAAAAGTATACGCTCACCACCGATACCTTGCTGTACAACTCCATCACCAAATGGTCGGATTTCTTCGGGAAGACGAAAATTGTAAACAAGGATGGTACAGTGATAGGAAATAAAGGAAGGTACAATACGGAAACATCGCAGTCGTCATTTGCTACCCGAACTACCGTTGACAACGAAACCTATACCCTAACCGCGGATTCACTGGCAGTAGACGGCAAAACAAACAATGGTAAAGGGAAAGGTAATGTTGTGATCGTTGCTAAAAAGGATAATACCATATTGAATGGTGATGAAGGATATTATTGGAAACAGGCAGGACTATCCAAAATTTTTGGCAGGGCCTATGTGAGGAACGTCATATCGCAAGACACCCTATACATTCGTGCCGACACCCTCTATTCTATCGAAAACCAAAGAGACAGTACCCGAAAACTTATAGGTAATCGGAATGTACTCATATACAAATCTGATTTTCAAGGAAAATGCGACTCGATCAACTATAATACTGCAGATTCCGTGATAAGATTTTTTAAGAAACCGATTCTTTGGAGCGACAAGTCCTATCAAATGGAGGCAGACACCATTACCGCTTTTATGGTAAATAATGCAATAAACCGCATGTTACTTAAAGGAAAAGCATTCGTAATAACTGAAGACACTTTGGTAAAACAGTACAACCAGGTAAAGGGTAGAGTTATAAACGCCTATTTCCAGGAAAAAAATGCGCTTAAACAAGTTTTGGTTGATGGAAACGGCGAAAGTGTTTATTACGCAATAGACGACAAGCAAAAAATGATTGGCTTAAACCGGGTGATTTGTGGAAAAATGAATTTACAATTTGAAGAAAATAAGGTAAGGCGCATCGCTTTTATCGGAAAACCTGATGGACAATTGATTCCACCCAAGAAAATAAAACCTCAAGAACGACAGCTCGATGGGTTTAATTGGCGAATAAATGACAAGCCATCAAAAAACAAGACCATGTGGCTTGAATAAATTTTCAAAAATTTCTGTCATTAAAGGCTATCAGGCCCGATTTTTGTATATATAAAAATAAAGTCAGCCAAGCACACAATATATTTTGATATTACATTTATTTCTATATATTTTTGTATTATATTTTTAGAATGACCTCTATCACTCAAAAAATATCCTCGCAAAAGAAGTTATGAGAAAAACTATACTACACTTATTGATACTAACTACAATGGTCTGGCAGGGACTTTCGGCCCAATCAGTTCAGAGCGGTAGTAGACTAAATATGACCGCCAAGAAAAAAACGCTTTCTGTGGAAAATATTAAGTTCACCACCATGCCTACAGAGCTGAATTACAAACCATTGTCTTTAAAAAACCCCAACGCTTTAAACAGTTTTTATCGTTCATTTCTATTCTCTAATCACGCTACCAACGAGAACGCATCTATTGCAGACACGGAACTTGTTTCTAAAAATTCGGAAAAGCGTGCGGTAGCCATCGAGAATGAAATTAAAGCAGAAGAGCAGTTATTCAGCAACGATAAAATCACAGTGTCCAATATTTACCCAAATCCGGCCAGTGAATATGCAGTTATCGATTATTCAATAACGGGTGATTTAAAGGATGCCAAGCTTATTTTTTACAATGTATTGGGCTCTAAGATGAGTGAGCACGTATTGACTAAGAATAATGGCAAACTACGCGTGGATACGACATTGATGCCAACAGGATTATATTTTTATCAGCTTTCTCTGGAAGGCAAAAAAGTGGCGACAAAAAAAATGCTGGTTCGCCACCAGCAATAGCCAATTAATAACACTAGATTCGGCTACGCTATCGTTATGAATGGTGTAGCTTTTTTTATTACCTTTGCGCTTAATATGCGAAAAAACAGTCTGGCAAGTTACTTCTTGCTCATTATTGCAGTTATTGTCATTACATCTTGCAGCAAATTTTCCAGGCTGCAAAAAACCGGTACGGATCAAGAGAAGTACGATGCCGCAATGACCTATTATAAGAAAGGTGACTTCTATCGGTCCGGTTTGCTTTTTGAAGAACTAATTCCTCTTCTTAAAGGCAGTACGGAATCTGAACTCGCCCAATTTTACTATGCCTATACGCAATATCAGCAGGGCCAGTATAATACCAGCCAATTCTTATTTAAGAAATTTTATGACACATACGCCCGAAGCGACTATGCTCAGGAGGCGTTATATATGCATGCCTTTTCGCTATATAAAGATTCAGCTCCCTATAACTTAGATCAAAAGAGCACATTTACAGCGATTTCTTCTTTGCAGGATTTTATCAATGCATATCCGGATAGTCCCTTCAGAGAAGAATGTACCAAGTATATCCTTGAATTAAGGTCAAAACTTGAAAAAAAGGCCTACGAAAAAGCTAAACTTTATCACAAGATTAGTGACTTCAATATGATGTCGCTTAAATCAGCGGTAATTTCAATTGATAATTTCAAGAAAGACTTTCCGGACTCGCAATACAATGAAGAACTCAGTTTCTTAAAAGTAGAATCGCAGTATAACCTGGCTACAAACAGTTTTTATACAAAACAAAAGGAACGTTATCAGGATGTAATTAAGTTCTATAAAGAACTGATCGACAAATACCCTTCCGGAAAGTATGTGCGCGATGCGGAAAAAATGTTTGAAAATAGCCAAGAGCAAGTTGAAATTCTTGCCAAAGCAGAAATAGAAAGACAAAAACTGGAAGCGAAACCTGATTCCGGAAGCGACAACAAACCAACAAAAGTAACGGCTCCACCAACTGCCGAAGCCAAACCCCAGAAATGAGTTACATTTCTATAACAAAGTTTTAAAAGTTTAAACTATATCAATAAGTAAGCATGGCAACTAATCCATCCATCATAACCCGTGATACAGACAAAATAGCGGATGTAACGGGAAATTTATATGAATCGGTATCTGTAATCTCAAAAAGAGCGCGTCAGATATCAAGCAAAATGAAAGAGGAGCTAAATAACAAGCTTGCTGAATTTGCTTCTGGAGTAGACAACCTGGAAGAGGTTTTTGAAAACCGGGAACAAATCGAAATCTCGAAATTTTACGAGCGTATGCCAAAAGCGGGAAGCATTTCAATAGATGAATTTATTGAAGGTAAAACATACCACGGATACCGCGATACTACAGAAGAATAAGACTTTTGTGATATAGAACCAGCCGTATCAATAATTCATTTTATGATACGGCTGGTTTTTTGTTATATAACAGTTTCTTTTCGCTTCTATTTGGTTAGATTTGAAACTGTTTCAATCGCTAGCATTTGTAAGAAAATGTGTAAAGTATTTATCAAGTGAGTCTAAAAGGGAAAAAAATACTTCTAGGTGTCACCGGAAGTATAGCTGCATATAAGTCAGCATTACTGGTCAGGTTGTTGATCAAAGAAGGTGCGCAGGTAAAAGTCATTATGACCCCGTCCGCGACGGAGTTTATAACTCCGCTCACCTTATCTACGCTTTCCAAAAATCCTGTATTCACATCCTTCGTCAACTCTGAAAATAACGTTTGGAACAATCACGTCGATTTAGGATTGTGGGCCGATGCAATCATTGTTGCTCCTGCCACTGCAAAAACACTTTCTAAATTGGCTACAGGTTTTGCCGATGACTTATTGTCGACGGTATATCTGTCTGCCCGATGCCCCGTATTCTTTGCCCCAGCAATGGACCTGGATATGTACGTACATCCTTCTACAGTGAATAATATTGCATTACTGAAATCCTACGGTAATCATTTTATTGATGCTGAACATGGAGAACTAGCCAGTGGACTCATTGGCGATGGTCGCCTGGCTGAACCGGAAGTTATTCTGCAAGAACTGGAACATCACTTTTCATGCATACCGGTAGCCAAAGGAAAGCGTGTATTAATCACCGCTGGCCCTACGCTAGAACCTATTGATCCCGTGCGTTTTATCAGTAACCGTTCATCAGGAAAAATGGGGTATGCCATTGCGCACGCTTTTGCAAAAGCGGGGGCCATGGTTACGCTAGTGAGCGGACCTACATCACTGCAAGTAACGGACAAGAATATCAAACGGATCAATGTTGAGTCTGCCGAGCAAATGTTTCTGAAAACACAGGAGTCTTTTGCAGCAAACGACGTGGTAATATTCTCGGCAGCTGTGGCAGACTATACCCCAGAAGAAGTAGCTACGCAAAAAATCAAAAAGAAAGGAGATAATTTGACGTTAGATCTAAAAAAGACCAAAGATATTGCGGGAACATTGGGAAAACAGAAACGGGACAACCAATTGCTAATTGGCTTTGCACTGGAAACAGAGCATGAAATGGAATATGCTTCTGATAAATTAGTGCGAAAAAATCTGGATTATATCATATTAAACTCTCTTAATGATACGGGAGCGGGCTTTGCACACGATACCAACAAAATTTCCGTTATTGATAGCAAGAAAAACGTAAATCATTTCCCACTGAAATCAAAAGACGAGGTGGCACAAGATATATTTAATATTGTGCTAACTCACTGGAACGAAGTATGAAAAAATATTGGATCGCATTCGTTTTAATGCTTGCCAGCCTTATTTCCAATACCGTGGCTGCACAAGCGTTGCAATTTTCTGTTACTGTCAATTCGGAACAATTGGTTGCGCAACAAAAAACTGACCCACAAGCCATGGCTCAGTTGCAGACCTATATCAATGATTTCTTAAACAACACACGTTGGTCTGACGACGCATTTAACAAAGAAGAAAAAATAAAATGTAAGCTAAATATCAACCTGACAAAATCAGCTGCTCAGGGGAGCTATGAAGGAAATGCACAGCTTGTTGTATCGCGTCCTGTATACAATTCTAATTACGAAAGCATTTTACTAACGTACGTCGATAAAAACTTCTCTTTCAATTTTTTACCGGGAACTCAGCTGTATTTTAATGAAAGCAGCTTCACGGATGAACTCCCCTACTCCCTAGCCTTCTATGCGTACATAGCCATGACCTTAGATTACGACTCGTTTAGCAAACTAGGTGGAGCGCCATACCTTCAAAAAGCTTTTAATATTTCAAACCAGGCTCGGAACGCATCTAACAATAAACGCGCTTGGGAAAGCGGAAACAACAATACCAATAGTCGTTACTCCCTTATTGAAAATTTAATGAGTCAACAATTCTTGCCTTTTAGGGAAAGTATGTATGCCTATTATCGCGAAGGCCTGGATGTAGCAACCCAAAATCCGGTTAAGACCAGAGAAAAAGTACTTGCAACCCTAAACACAATAAAAGCAGTTTCGCTTTTACGCCCCGCCAGTGTAGTCATAAACTCCTTTTTTGATGCAAAATCCGATGAGTTAACTAAAATTATGGCAGAAGGAACAGCGGAACAAAAAAAGGAGGCATATACCCTACTGGTAAGCCTTGACCCATCCAAAACGCAACTGTATCAGCGTCTTAATCAATAGTGTTTTTTTGCAATAATGAGTAAACGTTTAATTCGTATAAGAAATAAGGAAGGTTACCAAAACCTTGAAAAGTATGTCGGTACCGAAGTAAATGCCATATTGCAAAATGGCAACACTCATTTTGGATTGTTTACCAACATCACCCCCGAATATCTAATCATTAAAGATCAACGAGACCACATTCACCAAATACCATTCTCGGACCTATACGAAATCATTTTGGATCGTTACGCGAACCTGTAAAGTTGGGTAATAAAATGCGTCTTCAATCCCTTTCGTTTCGTATTTGAAGATATGATGGCTATATTCGTAGCATACACGCTACATTCCATTTTTATGATTAAATGGAATAGATAACTCATGAAGCTAACTTGATTCATCCCCCGCAATGCTTTCTAATTTACTGATCAAAAATTATGCTTTAATCAAGCAATTGGAAATGTCCCCCAACCCTGGTTTAAATATTATAACGGGAGAAACCGGTGCGGGAAAATCAATTATGCTAGGTGCAATAGGCCTTCTTTTAGGAAATCGAGCTGATGTAAAGTCCTTATTTGACACTACTCAAAAATGTGTAATTGAAGGAAGCTTCAATTTGGCCGGTTACGATATGGCCCCCAACTTTGATGAAGAAAATCTGGATTTTTCTGATGAATGTATCATAAGAAGGGAAATATCGGTATCGGGAAAATCGAGAGCGTTTATAAATGATACCCCGGTTAATTTAGAAACGCTCCGCAACATCAGTAGCCAATTACTCGATATACATTCTCAGCACGATACCACCACTTTGGGTTCTAATGACTTTCAGTTAAAAGCAGTAGATGCCTTTGCAGGGAATGCCGAGTTACTAGCTGAATACCAAACCCGTTTTCAGACCTTTAAAACTGCTTCCAAAGCGCTAGAAACACTGCAATCCCAGGCGGCTCAGTTTCGGCGAGAGTTTGATTTCGATCAATTTCTTTATCAGGAGCTTAATGCCGCCAGCTTACAGCCAAACGAGCAGGAAGCTTTGGAACAAGAATTGGCTATTCTGGAGAATGCGGTTGAAATAGGTGAAAAACTACAACTGGCATATAGTTATCTTGATAATCCGGAAGGTTCTATATTAGAGTTACTCAAGACGACGGTAAGTACACTTTCACAAGCATCTCGACTGGTGCCGGCCTATGATGCATTACGTCAGCGTGCCCAAAGTACGCTTATTGAGCTTCGTGATCTTGCCGATGAAATTGACAATATAAATTCCACCGTAGAATTCGATCACAATCGAACAGAATTGGTACGTGAACGACTGGATTTAATCTATCTTTTGCTCAAAAAGCATCAGGTGGGCACCGTGGACGAATTGCTTGCCGTTGAAAGCCAATTGCAGGCTAAGTTAAATACGGTTATGAATCTGGATGAAGAACTTCTATTGGCTGAAAAAAAGGTTTCTACCACAAGAGAAGCCATGCTCATAACCGCACAAGAACTTTCAATGCAAAGAAGAAAGGTTACCACGCAAATAGAAAATCTTTTGTTGGAGGGATTGGTAGAACTTGGCATTCCAAACGCCACCCTATCTATACAGATCAGTGACATTCAACCGATGTCCACTGGTATTGATTCGGTTCTTTTCCTATTCAGTGGAAATAAAGGCGTAAAACCACAAGAACTGAAAAACGTCGCTTCTGGTGGTGAGTTCTCTAGACTAATGATGGTAATCAAGTATATTCTTGCAAACAAACGTAAACTACCAACCATCATTTTTGACGAAATTGATACGGGTGTCTCGGGAGAAATTGCAAAAAAAATGGCCAAAATGATGCATAATATGTCGGCCAATCACCAGATTATAGCCATTACACATCTGCATCAGATAGCTAGCAGCGGCAACGCACATTACTTTGTTTACAAAGATCATTCATCAGATAAAACCGTTAGTAAGATCAAAAAGCTGACCCCGGATGAACGAGTGATGGAAATTGCGCAGATGATTGGTGGAAACAACCCAAGTGAGGCAGTCGTTAACAACGCCAGAGAAATGATTTTCAATAATTAAATGTGTTCTTCAATAAACTAGAAAACCTCCAAATTATGAATAAAACTGTACTACCATTGGCTATTGCGGTTATGCTTTCTGCTTGTAGCGGACAGGATAAAGACAAGGTGCTGGATTTAGAAAACCAGGTAATGACCTTGCACGATGAAGTGATGCCGCAAATGGAAGAAATCATGACGCTCAAAACTCAATTATCAAAAAAAATTGTTAGACTGGATAGCCTGCAAAACGAAGGTATTACGGGTAATGCATTGGCCGAAGAGCGTATGAGAGCTACCGACATGAATCAAAAATTAAATGATGCCGATAGAATGATGATGACCTGGATGAATGAATATAGAGGAGACTCAGCAAAAAAACTTGAACCAGCCCAGGCCATTCAATATTTAGAGAGCGAAAAGAAAAAAATTGACGAAGTAAAACAAGTTACCATTAAAAGCATCAACGACGCCAAATCGTTTTTGAACAAATAATCATGCATCAGTTAAAAAAAAGAAATATAATCAAATCAGCCGTATTAGCTACATGCACATTTTTAGCGATTGCGGGTTGCGACTCAAGCAATAAAAAATTACCTATACTGGGAGAGCGCGATTGGACTAAGAAGGTAGTAGATGGCAAAGAGGTTGTCGACACCATTTATAATACAATTCCACCTTTTTCTTTCGTGAATCAAAATGGAGATACGATCACTGAACAGATTGTAAAAGATAAAATTTATATAACCGATTTTTTCTTTACCACCTGCCCCACCATTTGTCCGGTGATGAAAAAGCAGATGCTTAAAGTATATGAGAAATTTAAGGGCAATCCGGATGTGATGATTCTATCACATACCATAGACCCTGAACATGACACACCAGCCGTCCTAAACACTTTTGCCAAAGACCTAAACGTAACTGGCAATCAATGGCAATTTTTAACGGGTCCAAAAGAAAAGACCTATGAAATTGGTTTGAAACATTATATGGTTGTTGCCAAGGAAGACAAAACTGCGGAAGGTGGGTTTCTTCACAGTGGCGCATTTATCCTGGTTGATAAAGACAAACATGTAAGAGGAATGTACGACGGAACCACGGAGGAAGGCACTAAAAAACTATTGGCTGATGTCCAGACGCTTCTGGATGAGTATAAAAAATAACTGTATTGTGTTAAATAAAATCATCAGGAGTGTATGCGCACTCCTCATTTCCATGGCTTTCCTGAGCGCCTGCCAAAGTGCCGAAAAGTTGAAATCGGAACAATACTTTGTGGAAGGCTATCAGTTGTATACAACGAACTGTGCCAACTGCCATCAAAATAATGGCGAGGGTATGGCTAATTTATATCCTCCTCTCAATGGTTCTTCTTCTCTAACTGACAAAGCCTTATTAGCTTGTATTATCAAGAATGGAATGAAAGACACCATTATGGTTGCAGGAAAAAAATTCAGCCGTCCAATGCCTGGAAATCCAAAACTCACGGACTTGGAGGTAGCGGAGATAGTGTCTTATCTAACTATGAAATGGGGGAAAGATAGCACCCATACCACAATAGAAACTGTAACATCTGCGCTGGCAAACTGCAAAAAACAATGAAATTTAGGGAGTAAGGGAAGTTTTATATATTCCTGCTCCCTTTCTGAATTTTATACGGGAAAAATCCTGTTCCGCATCCATCCCCACGGCCCGCGTAATTTCTGGCGAACCAATCTTTTTCACAGTAAGCGGCTTGTCCGTATATACCTTCTTCGTAACCGGATTCCAGCTGAGCTCCGTAGTCGTTAAAATTTGCTGGGTTTCAGACTTAATCACTTTCACGTGCCCTTTTACAATATACACATTAGAGGAGTGATTGTAATGACCAGAATCTGCACGAAGATGCGTAATCACCGATCCGTTCGGGTCAAAAAAATTAATATTAACCGTATCCGGAAAAACTTTGTTTTGATTGGTATAAGTTAGCGATTGCGGGGTTATCATCTGCACCTTCTGTGCACCTTGTTCGCTATACCTGATCTGAACGTTACTCACAATCTCAACAGGCCCCTCGTAAACCGCGCCAAGCTTTTTTTCTTCTTTTTCACAGCTCATTGATCCCCACGCCCCTATAATTATAGAGGCGCAGGTCAACGATTTCTTCCAACTATCTAACAATGCAAATCGCATTTAATTATCCTGAATTAATCCAGCTTTTGTTTCTGGAACCACCTGTCGAGTAATGTAATACCCAATACAGCACGGCCATACCGCTCACGAACCATACCGTTCCCTGTATTCCCACGCTGGCCACCTACAAAAGCAAGCGATACAAAGTTCTGATATCCAAATCCCATTGGGAAGGTAAATCCTAAACTAATGTTGGTATCATTAACCTCTCTATTATTAACAACATATGGACTTTTTCCATGACTAAATCCAACCCGATAGCGAACACGCTCGAAATAGTTTAACGATAAAAAGCGAGGAAGGTACTCCACTCCTACATTAAAGCGGCCCACATTTTTCAAGCCATCGTTTGAGCTGCTTCTAAACCCTCTATAGTCACTCCATTTTTGATGACTGTAATCAGCAGATACAACAAGTTTCAGAGGCAATTCCAAACTCAAACCTACCTGATACTGCGAAGGAATGGTCATATGACCTGACAAGTTTTTTGACAGCGTGTCTGTTGCGCTTGGATCCACAAAAGAATTCTGACTTAACTCCAAAGTTCCTGTTTGACTTCCGTTCAGGTTTGTCTTGAAGCTATATGCTCCACCGACATTCAGATTCATTTTATTATCCTTTTTAATCGGGATACGAACTGCACCACCGGCACGGAATCCAAAATCTGAGTAATTGGTTCGGTTATTCATACCCACCACATAAGGATTTGCTGCTCCGGTTAGGACGGTTACCTCTGTGGCCTTCCGAACATTTCCAAAAAAATACGACGTTTCCAATCCAAGGCTCACATATCTTCCCAACTGGTAGGCATTCGTAATAGACGCTTTATTGATTCCTCCTTTACCTGTATTCGAGTAAAAGGCCTGATCGCCCGTACCTGGTATGGTCCTAGTCGATGTGTTTTCAAAATCAACAAAGCTATATGGTTTCAAACTTCCACCAAGTGTCCATCTGCGACCGACCGGAAATGCTATCGATACATAGGCAAGATTACCACCAGCGTTTTGTTGCTTTTTATTGCCGGACACAATTTCTTTATACTGCCCAATAAGACCCACATCCAAGGTGGTATATTTATTTCTGGACCAAAGTGCAGGGTTCAAATTGTTAATTTGAAAACCATTACTGGTACTCACCCCCGATTGCCCCATCCCGGTATTATCCGAAAAGCTCTCTCCATATAATTCACCCAAGCCCAATGACGAATAAGGTGCGTTGCCTAACCCTTGTGCAGTGGCATTTGTTGGAGCCAATCCGTTACAACCCAATGCGATTGCTATTGCAAGTTTTCCTATTCCTTTATAAAGCGACATTATATCTTAAAATTCTGTTCAATCCTATTAATACCAGTTCTGGGACCACAAAGATGGACGGTTTCAAGCTACTTTCAAAAAAAGTAGTATCACCTCCACACATTATTACGCTTAAATTCGGCGATATGTGACGGTACCTCTCAATTATTCCTTCAATCTCTGCCAAAACACCATTCATTACACCACTTTCCATGGCTCCTTTGGTACTTTTCCCGATTAGATCTGGAATTGCTTCCGGTTCTAATTGCGGCAGTCGTTTCGTGAAAGTATGCATTGCATTAAATCTCATTCGGAGTCCTGGTGAAATAATCCCCCCCTCAAAACTTCCGGTATGTTCTAAAAAATCGTAGGTAATGCAGGTACCCATATCAATAATTAACAGATCCTCATTGGGATATAATACTTGTGCACCTACGGCAGCGGCAACTCTGTCCGCACCCAAGGTTTCAGGGGTATCATAATTCTTACGGATCGGAAGTGGCGTTTGCGGAGACAATTCCAGTATTGGGATATCTACCCCCAAAGCACTTTTCAGCTCGGTAACAGTATAACTAACGGATGAAAAAACGATATGGTCCGGTTTACTCAGACGAATTTCCTCTATCAAATCCTTCCAAACCAAACGTGCCTGAAACCTGACCAGTTTCTCCTGATCAAACCACCCTACCTTCGCATACGTATTACCTGAGTCGATTGCAATAATCATAGTAGTGCAAAAGTCCCATTTTCTCGGGACAAATGCTAACATACCAGAAAACTATACTGACTTTATCTTAATAATAAATGTTAATTAAAGCCTATACCAAAGTTTGAAATTTATCCTCCCCTTCATTTATTTTAATACTCCAATTAATTTTGAATAAACAATTTGGAAAAATAAAAATCATATTTTACCTTCGTTTCCACAATCCTCACCCTGATCAATAAAGTTTTGTTATCCATCTCTCGATAGCTTTCAATGTTATCAAGGTTTTGAATTCTTGCCAATTTGTTTTTCTGAACTTCATTTGCTTTTAAATTTCTAAGTGGATCCGTTATATATTCCTTATTTGTAGAGTCTTTACAGCATGACTTCCGCAAAAATTCATACCGACACATCAATGATCGTTACCTGAACATGGGACATTTCGGCTCCCAATCTAATATTCCTTATTACATTCACAAACTCATTATCTAATAGGTGAAGCGTATTTCGCCTGATATTTTCTATATGCTTACAATTGATGAACTAAACCTTAAGCTTCTATCAGAGCTCAAAGAAATTGCCGGAAGCCTGGGTGTTCCAGATTACGCAAAGCTTCCTAAAAAAGAAATCGTTAACCGTATATTGGTTCAGCAAGAAGTATCAAAACCTGTTGCTGAGGTTGAAACTGCTACTTCGGATGAAGACGAACCTAAGAAAAAAAGGGCTCGTCGTACCAT
This sequence comes from uncultured Dyadobacter sp., assembly GCA_937880795.1. Classification (GTDB taxonomy): domain Bacteria; phylum Bacteroidota; class Bacteroidia; order Cytophagales; family Spirosomataceae; genus Dyadobacter. The sequence goes on from CALGRQ010000059.1 coordinate 14,123, forward strand.
ACCCAACGAGGTTCCTGTTGCAGGAACGAAACCTTTGGCCAACCGCCCGGCCAAACCAAGAAAGGATAATGCAACTCCTTTTGCAACCTCTGCTCCCCTATTTGACAATCCGGTAAGGGAAGAAAGATCAACAGAAACCACGGCGAGACCATCACGAGAAGGCATCCCTGCACGCCATGATAAACCTGCCCGAAATGTGGATACCACACAAATAGCAGAACAAGGCGATGATATCATTAGTGACTTGGGTAAGGAAGAGACGATAGAAGCAAGTACATCCGAAGAAGTAAGTACCGTTCAGGAGACACCTCAGGTTGAAAGTGGAGCCCTTACGGAAAAAGAAAATAATACAGAAAAAAGAGATTATTAATGCTTTCATAGCTATCCAGGATGGCTATATCTGCCAGAAGCGC
>CALGRQ010000060.1 GCA_937880795.1 uncultured Dyadobacter sp.
AAGATAATCTGACCTGGTTACACGGTTCGGACTTAAAATATTGGAATTCTGTTGGGGCACAGACATACGGTGTGAGTGCCATTCCTGCCACTTTTTTATTGGATAAGGAAGGTAAAGTCATTGCTAAGAACTTGCGGGGAGCCGCTTTGGAAGCCAAATTGGCCGAGTTAATGCAATAATAGAAAGTCCATAGGAGCTTTATGAAAATGTCCGTCAGTAACCCTGGCGGACATTTGTTTGTTATCGATTGTATTGGAATTTAAAAAGTAAGGGGTCTGGATATTGAAACTGGTATGAATAATAGCTCGAAAATTTTTCGCCGGATATGATTTTATAGGGTGGCGTTGGATTTGGAGTAGAATAGGTGGGAGCCTCCCAATTAAACTGTGTGCAGTTGCTGTCATATACCTCTCTTCGCGTTGGATGGAGGGGGGCAACGATATTAAACGTCTCGTTGTATAATCCTTTCTGTAAAATCGTGGTGATCATATTCACAGCATCATCGGGATGTATATAATTCACCGGAAGCATACCCGTGGATAGGTCTCTTTTACCTTTTACGTAATTTCCAGGAATTCGGTTGTGACCGATTAACCCAGCCAATCTCAGTATACAGACATCGAGGTCCGGGCGGAGGGAGGCAATCATGTTTTCAGCCTTCACCATTTCTGGTTGTGGTGAAAAATGAGGTTCTTCGACCTCATTTTCAGTTATTACTTTGTTTAGATCCGGATATACACTTGTGGAGCTAAAGAAAATAATTTCACGGATGGGCGAAGATTTTATTTCTGCTATTACGGCTTCAATTTGTCTTAGATAATGCCCTGGTTCGTTCTGACTCATACGCGGTGGTAAGGAAATCACCAAGGTATCCGCATCAAAAAACGATTGGAGGTATTCTTTCTCCGCCTCGAACCCTGGAGTAAGTGTGAGCAGGTAACTCTGTATGTGGGCTTCTTGCAATGTATCCAGTTTGTCTTTAGATGTGGTACTACCGTTGATTTTGGATGTAATATCGCCGGCGAGCAATCGTTTAGCTAGTGGCATTCCAAGCCATCCACAACCGAGAATGCTTATTCTTTTTTTAGCTATTTTTGAATCCTTATTCATCATATTGATTTATACAGAATGACCTTCTTGCGTAATCTTACCTTATTTGGGTGCTTTATATTGTTGTTTGCCTCTTGTAATACCGATACCCGAGAGGTTGTTGATACAACGGATGTTCAAATGGATATATCCGTTGAAAACCTCGATCGGGAACTGATCAAGAGTAAATCTGTCCAAGATGTACAAATTTTCTTGAATAAGCATAGTTATTTAAAAGCCCTGTATTTTACGGAAGTAGATACTGCGCAACTCGCAAGTCAGTTGTTTAACATCTTAGGAAATCCCGGATTTCAGAAGTTCGACACTCAAATTGATACCATCATTGGCGATCGGGATAAAAATCTGATTGCGCCCATGAAGGAGGCGTTTAAAAAGATTAAAGTATACTATCCAGAGTTTAAGGTACCCAAAATCAAATTTATGGTTTCGGGGTTTACCGGAAACGATCTGTATGTTTCTGATTCACTGATTATTGTGGGCTTGGATTTTTTTGGTGGACCAAAGGCACTTTATCGCCCGAACGTTTACGATTATCAATTAAGCAGGTATCAGAAGGAATATATAGTCCCTTCCATCATTTTTTACTTGTCAAATCAATATAATCAGCTGGATGTGGCGGATCCAACCCTATTGTCAGAAATGATTGGGTATGGCAAGGGTTATGAATTTGTGAAGCAAATGATGCCCGATACTCCCGATAGTTTGATTCTTGGATTTTCTGGGGATAACCTAAGACGAACGTATAATAGTCAATTGGATATATGGTCCTTCTTTATTACCAATAAATTGCTGTATGAAAAGAATGAACTTAAAAAACAAAAATATATAGGAGAGCGCCCCTATACGGTAGAAATTGGTAATAAAGTGCCTGGTGGTATAGGCAAATGGTTAGGATGGCGTATCGTTGATATGTATCGTCGTGAAAATCCGAAAGTGACTTTACAGGAGCTGATGAAGAACGGTAACTCGGGGCAGATTTTACAAGACTCAGGCTATAAAGGGCAAAAGGATCCAGAGGAGTAGGTTTTTGATTACTTTTGTGCTTATTTTTACTGCCGACGTACATGATGGTTTCCATAGCCTGATCATGCCGACAGTCCATATATCATCGCTTTACTGTTTATAATGCCTGTAACACTTCTCATTTTTCTTCTTGCAGTACCTGGCTTTGTAGTGGTGGGTGTATATCTTGAACGTAAGGTTTCGGCCTTTATACAAGATCGTTTGGGGCCTATGGAAGTAGGAAAATGGGGATTGCTTCAATTATTTGCCGATCTAATCAAATTGCTTCAAAAGGAAGATATTGTACCGAAGGCAGTAGACCGAAAATTATTTCTTATAGCGCCGGTAGTCATATTTGTCTCGGTTTTTGCGGGCTTCGCCGTAGTTCCGCTCGCCCCTGGACTCGCAGGTTCAGGTGCAGCGGTTGGAGTGTTCTTTTTGATGACCATTATATCCGTAGATGTAATCGGACTGTTGATGGCTGGCTGGGGTTCCAACAACAAATTTGCGCTATATGGAGCTATGCGGGCAGTAGCACAAATCATTTCTTATGAGGTGCCACTGGGATTATCGATTCTTTGTGTGGTGATGCTCTCACAAACACTCGATCTTCAGGTAATTAGTTTTCAACAGGGAATTTATAGTACCGATACCATTTATCTTTTTGGATTAAAAAGGTTGGGTATAGATGTAACCGGAGTGGGTGGTTTCCTGACCTGGAATATTGTCCGAAATCCATTTCTCTTACTTGCTTATATTGTATTTTTTATAGCCTCCTTGGCAGAATGTAACCGTGCTCCGTTCGATTTACCCGAAGGAGAATCAGAACTTGTTGCGGGTTTTCATACAGAATATTCCGGGATGCGCTGGGCGCTTTTTATGCTGTCGGAATATGGCATGATGCTTTTGGTATCGCTCTTGGGAGCAATATTGTTTCTGGGTAGTTGGAACACACCCTTTCCCAATATAGGACCACTTCGTCTTGCAGATTGGACCAGCGGTGAACCCGGAACTTGGTTTGGCTATATTTCCGGGGCTATATGGTTATTGGGAAAAGCCCTGATGGGTGTGGTGGTACAAATGTGGGTTCGTTGGACTTTTCCACGTCTGCGTGTAGACCAGCTCATGTACTTGGGTTGGAAAGTATTAACTCCGGTTGGATTAGTACTCTTCTTTATTTCCGGTGTTTGGCGCCTCATTGGCATTTGACACCGTCTTACTCCGTAATTTCCGCTCCATCCATGATGTAATTCATCTGATAGATATCGTCAGAATTGAGCTTTAAAGTACCTGTTAGCGTAAGACGTTCATCAGTTTTAAACTTGCGTCCTTTCTTCTTGAAATTCAGCGTCATTACAGTTTCAGGACCAGCTCCTCCGCAGAAAAAACAAGCGCTAAAAGGGAATGCTGAGAGGACGTATAAATTTGCGTCCAGGTCAACGGGAAGTATATAGCCAGTAATCGTTATTTGCTGATTTTTGAGTTTCTGAACACCAGGACCAAAGGTAGGGTGCAGCATATATATAGACTCTGCCGGATACCATTTTTTCTTGAAAGTCACATCACGTAACATTTCCCATGTAACTTTTACAGGAGCAGCCAAGTGAACATTTATGGGAGTTGGTGTAAACGAGAAAGAAGAAACAGCAATTGTTAATAGTATAAGGAGACGAACGGATTTCATAGTCAGATGTTTTACTTAAACTTTAAACGAAGGTAGGGTAACAAAATTACAAATTTATTAATCCTCGGCCAGTGTTCGGGATATATTCAATTTGTATATACCTAATGAGGGTAAGGCTGCCGCAAGAAGACCAATAACCAATGCAGCAATAAACAAATAAATCTCTTCGGGAAGTAATGAGAACTGTTTTAGTGAATAATGGAAATCATCTTCGGCGGCTTTGCTAAATGCCAAAAGCCCCAAACGGCTTAATAATATACCAGCAACGTAACCGATAATGGCGAGCATAATGCCTTCCATGAGCAACATCAGAAAAAGTTTAGTTCTTGTTGCTCCCATGGAAAGCATGAGCGCCATTTCATATTTTCGCTCCTTTAAAGAGTTGTAGAGCGACACGAAAACACTAACCCCTGCAATAAGGATAATTGCCAGAGCAAGCGTACGAAGCGTTTCAATTCCAATGCCCAACAGGGAAAACAACCGATTGATTTCAATACTGGGTAAAGCAGCTTGCATGGATGTGTTTTCGTTGATTTGCCGTGGTAAGGCAATTAATCCCATGGGATTGCGGAAACGTATCAGAGCACTTGTTACCTGTTTTTCTTCGGATTTATGATGTTCGTGATCATCTGTCTCATGCGCTCCTTCCAATGCTTCTTCATGATGTTCTTCCTCGTGCTCATGAATATCCCAAACGCTTGATAGTCCGGTGAGTATGAGCTGATCTGCAACAGATCCAGTGGGTTCCAGAATACCAACTACCTTAAATTTTTTATCTCCATGAACATCCCCTCCGGCATCGAGTCCATGTGCACTTGCAAAAGTACTTCCGATCTTTAATGTACCCGACGAAGCCACTTTGCTCCCGATGGTAACGTCCATCGAATTTTCAAATATTTTTCCGGAAGCAATTTTTGCGTCGAAATGCTCTATATAGCTCTTTTCAGTTCCAACAATACGGAAACCATTGAAATTATCGCCCATGGATAACGGAATAACGGTTTTTACAAACGGATTCCGTTTCAATGTGGCCACCTCCGATAACGGGATATTTCCGGTTGGTGCATCTATTTGATAAATACTCGACAAAATTATTTGTAAAGGGCTTCCTTTGGCACCTACAACCATATCAATTCCCTTGATATTACGTCTGAATTGTTCGTCAAGTTGCTTGTTGAGTAACAATAAAAGTGAAATCATTCCTATGCCAAGAGTAAGCAAGAGGGCGCTAAGAAAGCTATTGAGCTTCTTTTCTTTCAGATTTGCTATGCTAAGTTTAAGGAGATTCATGTTAAGAAAAGGATTGTAACGAATAGAGCGGAATTACCGGGCTTTATAGGAAAACCCTGTTTTGGAATTCATTTTTAAGACGTTGGTCATGTGTTACCACCACAAGGCTGGCTCCGATTTGGGCAGATTGTGTTTGTAACAGTTTGATTACTTTCTCACAATTTTGGTCATCCAGACTTGAAGTTGGTTCGTCTGCAAGAATCACATTGGGGTTATTCATCAAGGCGCGAGCGATACTCACTCGCTGTTGTTCCCCTTGGCTTAACTGATTTGTCTTTTTCGCCAAATGTTCGTAAAACCCTAATTCATTTGCCAAAAAAGCTGCTTTTTCTTGATCTTGCTTCTGCCCGGAAAAATAGTTTGGAAGTAAAATATTATCCAAAACAGACAGGGAATTGGTAAAATGTGCGCGTTGGTATATAATCCCAATATTTTGAGCTCTAACGGTTGTGGCTTGTGATGACGTGAAGCTGGTTACGTTATGACCATTTATAGTAATTTCCCCAGATGTTGGTTTCAATAACAAAGCCAGCAGGTGCAGTAGTGTTGTTTTTCCCTTTCCCGATTGTCCCAGAATCAGCAGGGTTTCATCATCACCACAATTGATATCGGGAAAGCTAAAGTGCTTCTGGCTGGAATAAGAGAATTTTAGTTGCTTACTGGTGATCATCGGTATTGGGAATTTTGAACTTTACAATGATAAGCAAGTTTTTGCCGTTAATCCATGCAGAAGCGTTATTTAATTGTTAAAGAATGATACTTTACCGAATTTGAAGTTCCTATAATGCATTGAAATTGTACTATATAAATTTAGGGGTGTACACCAATAAATGAATATGATTTACGTTGAAAAGGAGATATTGTCTGTGGAAAACCATCAACTATTATATTTTTGCACAAAAAATGATTTCAAATGCCTAGAAATTTTGAATTAAGAAGGACCTCGGGAGTAATGGTTCTCATGGTTATCTTAGGGTTTATTTTAACAAGCGGAAGTGCTAAGGCACAAACCCGCGGTATTTTTATCCCATATTCTAGCGTTGGAGTAGGTTTGGGGACCTCAAATTATTATGGAGATATGGCTCCGTATAGAAGACCCTTGGCTTCTACTTTTAAAATGATGCGCTGGAGTATAGGAGCAAATTATACCAGACACTTTACACCACGACTGGCTGCAAGAGCAAGTTTTAATTATGCACGTATTGCCGGTGACGACTATATTATGAACAGAGATTCGAAGCATGAAAACAATATTTTTTATGCGCGAAATCTCCATTTTAGAAACGACCTGAAAGAGTTTTCTGTCCAGGGGATTTACAAATTAACACCTGACAACCGTAGCTATGACAGACGGCCTCAGTTTGGAGCCTACCTATTTGCTGGTGTTGCTCTTACTGCACATAATCCAAAGGCGAGAGTGCCTAGTGAGGCAGATTGGACAAGGATGATGCCTGGAGTTGAATATCCTGGTGAGGGTGAATGGGTGAAATTGCAGCCGCTTGGCACCGAGGGACAGGGTAACCCGGGTTATGACAAAAAATACTCCCTGGTGCAGTTTGCTATACCTGTTGGTATTGGGGTAAGATATAAAATTAATGCGCGTTTCGATATTTCTGCTGAATTGGGTTTCAGAAAAACCTTTACAGATTATCTGGACGACGCGCATGGGAAATATGCTAATCCTGCTTTGTTTGCAAATAATCCATTAGCAGCAGCGATGGCCAATCGTACACAGGAGCATGTAGCTGTACGAAAGGGAGCGGACCGGACAGAAAGTTTGAAGAAGTTTGTGCAAGCGAATTATCTTAATTCCGCACCAGATGCAGATCCTTATGCTGAAATGATCATCCATGGATTTGCAAACCCCGGTCAGGAGCGTGGAAACAGTCCTACCAATAAGGATAATTATATGTTTGGGCAGATACATCTCCATTATATATTACCTTCACAGATTAAATGCCCTCCGTTGAAATAAATTAATAATTCTCTTGAATTACATAGCCAAAGATTCCGTTACACAATACTTTCGTCTCTTGATGTTAAGTATTGGTTTGATCCATTTTTTTGGATCATCTGCATTTGCTCAAAAGGTTGAGTTTGGTGCGGGAATAGGAGCATTTAATTACAAGGGAGATATAGCGCCGGATTTAAATTTGAGATTTATGAAACCGGCGGGAAGTCTTTTCTTTCGTTATAATCCGAATTCTGCGTTGTCTCTACGGGCTGAGCTGGCAGGAGGTATAATCGGGGCCAAGGATGCGGTAAGTAAAGATCCGTTTCAACAAGCTCGAAACATGTCCTTCAAAACCACGATTTTTGAAGGGAGTGTTGCTGCTGAATATAATTTCCTGGATTATAAAGATCGCCGTTTTGCAGTGAACTGGACTCCGTACGTTTTCGGCGGAATTGGTTATAATGCATTTAAACCGAATATTCAAACGGGAGATTACAAAACCAGTGGTGTGATTCTTCCATATGGTGTAGGTATTAAATATCAAATACGCCGGCCGTGGAATATTGGTATTGAGTATGGTGCGCGGAAAACTTTTACGGATTATCTGGATAACCTGGGTGGAGATCCCTCGACAGTCAATAAACTTGACCAAGGTAATCCGTCAACGAAGGATTCATATCATTATCTTCGGCTATCAGTTACTTACACTATTTACCGGATCTTCTGCCCTTAATTGTGTATGAAAAAACCTCTTCTCATTGGATCAGTCGTATTAATCATTTTGCTTGCGGCATTTTTTGGTTTTTTAAAGTACAACCGGTCACTTAGTCCCGGAGGGCTTGCAGCCTATCAGAAAAATGGAGTGGATTTGACTATACAATACGGTAGACCTGCAAAAAAGGGGCGCTTTATTTTTGGGCGGGAAAAGGATAAGGCTTTATTGCCATACGGGAAGGTTTGGCGGACCGGAGCAAATGAAGCAACAATTATAGATTTTAAAAACGATATTAACTTTGCAGGCCAGGCTGTGAAGGCTGGTAAATACTCTCTTTGGACGATACCAGAAGCGGGTAGCTGGAAGGTTATTTTAAATAAGGAGACTGGCCAATGGGGAACCGAGTATAACGATGGTAAGAATTTACTAACCGCCGATATAGCCATTCGTATTCGCCCAAATGTGCAGGAGATTTTTACTATCTATTTTGAAGATAAAACTACTGGCGCCAACATAATATTGAGTTGGGATCAAACAGAAGCCATTATTCCTATACAACCCCGGTAATTCGTTACCAACCCTTTTCTATGTTCGTTGAAGCAATTGAATCCGTGGATCAGTTTACCCGACCCATCCACTTTATATTACGTTATTATACAGGAAGTGATATTGTTCCTGGAACAGCAACACTCTTTTTTGTCAATGAGGACGGATATGCTGTGACTTGCAGGCATGTAGCCCGACAAATTCTTTATGCCAATGCTGTTTATGAAAATTATGTGAAGTTTAGTGCTGAACTGCGCCGATTTGAGCGGGATCCGGGCTTAAACAGGCATAAACAATTTCTGGAATCGAAATACAAGATCAACGCGGAAACCCCGGTTCGCATACTTTTTAATTTTGTCAATTGTGTATCGTCCTATAAAGGCCTTACGGTACATCTTCACCCTACACAGGACTTGGCCATTATACAGTTCCGCGACTTTGAATCATTGCAGTATAATGGTTTTGCCAGATTTTTAAGGGATTCTAGAATGGTGAAGCAGGGTAGGTATTTATGTCGTTTGGGTTATCCTTTCCCTGAGTTTACGAATTATGGGTATAATAAGGATATTAACGATATTGAATGGCTTAAGACAGGACGTGTAACGACCCCAAGTTTTCCCATTGATGGTATTATTACTCGTCATATTGGGGGGAATAACGAGATTACGGGCATAGAGATGAGTACACCCGGCCTAAGAGGGCAAAGCGGTGGCCCCCTATTTGACCGCAATGGTGTTATCTACGGTATGCAGAGTTCCACAAGGCACCTGCATCTTGGCTTTGATCAAATAAATCGAGAAGTCACCACCGATGGACAACGGAAGCGTGTATCCAATTATCCATTTTTAAATGTAGGACAATGCGTTCATGTGGATGTGATCAAACACTTTTTAAGGGAAAAAAAAGTACAATATTATGAAGAGGATTGATTAAAACCCTTTACAAAATTGTTTTGAGCTCTTCCAGGAGACGGATGTCGTAGGTAGGATTTTCGTCAAACTGCAAACCTGATGGGTTGTAATAAACCGTATCCAATCCAAAGTTGCGCGCACCTATAATATCTGCAAGCCAGTTGTCTCCAATCATAATACACTCGCCTTTTGATGCATTGGCCTGTTGAACAGCACAAGCAAAAATGTCTGGATCGGGTTTTTTAGCATTGGCAGTTTCAAAAGTGATAACGTTTTCAAAGAAATGGCTAATCCCAGAACTTGCAATTTTTCGTGCCTGTATTTCCGTGAACCCATTGGTTACAATGTGTAGACGATACCCCCTTTCTTTTACATATCCTAACATGTCCAGAGCACCGTGTAATAAATGTTTTTTGTAGGGAAGTGTATGAAGATAAAGTTCTCCAATTTCTAAATGATTTTCCGGACACGGTATGCCTAGGGAATCGAAAACCATTAGAAAACGATTGGCGCGTATATAGGAATGGTGAATTCTTCCTCGATCGAACTCATCCCAGAGATGTGTGTTGATTTTGATAAAAGTATCAATAAACTGCTGCTTTGAGCTCACTCCATGATCTTGTAGGGATAGTGTATGAAATATCTCATCCAAAGATTCACTGGAATTTCGTTCAAAATCCCATAAGGTATGGTCCAGGTCGAAAAAAAGATGTTTATATTTCATTTCTTGGAATAATTCAATTGTGTAATGCGTCTGCTTTTGGCTGTAATAACTATGATTTGTACTAACATAGTTTACCTGGGTGAGAAATTGATATTTCTGACGGGAATTTACTGAATATGTTATATAAATTAAGCTAATATCTATATAACGATAATTTGAAACCTTTGACAATGGGTTCTAACTGACTAGCTGTTAACATCTGTTAATGAAAATTGATTTGCGAAAAAAAGAAACATAAACATTTGCAAATGACTTGGTAAATATATTTCTTTGATTCATAATATTAGAATATCCCATATTCAGACTTCATTACATCACTAAAAAAGAAAGGAGAAACAATATCGACGCACTGCTCTACGTTAACTAAATCGAATAGTAAAATGGAGAAAGTCCAAGTTAGCGACAGTGAGTTGGTAACATTGTATATCCGTGGTAATGAGAAGGCTTTTGAAAAGCTGGTTCAGCGCCATAAATCCAGAATATACACCACTATTTATCTGATTGTCAAGGACCAATATGTTGCCGAAGATTTATTGCAGGACACATTTATAAAGGCTGTTGACACTATAAAAGGTGGTAGATATAACGATGAAGGTAAATTTCTGCCTTGGATTATACGAATCGCACACAACCTCGCCATTGATTATTTCAGACGCGATAAACGCTACCCCAATGTAGTGTTCGAGGATGGAAGCAGTGTATTCAATACATTGGATTTTGCAGAAGATTCTGTTGAATCGATCCAGATTCGTCAAGAAACACATGAGCAACTTAGGGAGATGATCCAAAGGTTGCCGGATGTACAAAAGCAAGTGCTGATCATGCGCCATTATGAGGACATGAGTTTTCAGGAAATTGCTGATGCGACGGGTGTAAGTATTAATACGGCATTGGGGAGAATGCGTTACGCGTTGATAAACTTGCGTAAGCAATTCAACCAACGTGCCCCACAATATGACAAAAACTTTTACCTACGATGATGTTGTTCGGTATATTTATTCTGAAACAACTGAAAGTGAAAATGATCTGATTATCGAAGCCATGGCGCTCGATGATGATTTGATGACTTTTTATATTGATTCGCTGGAAATAAAGAGCCAGATGAATAAAATTGTTTGCACGCCTACGGAGCAAACGATTGGAAAAGTTCTCAATTACTCTCAGCAGTTTTCTGCACAAAGGCCTGCTGCTCTATCTTTCTGATAAGGCAACAGGCTTTTTTTAATACCAGCCATTGATACAGTGGCTGGCTGTTTTGGTTTAGGCCTGGTAGGCCCTACTGATCTGCATTTTAAGGATTAAGTGGGGCATGATATGATTTTTATGCAGCGGAAAGAGCGTTACAGACTATTACTCGATTATTTTACAACCAATTTTCCTGAACCGGAAACAGAATTACATTATAGCAACCCCTTTGAATTACTGGTGGCGGTTGTGCTTTCCGCACAATGTACCGACAAGCGGGTCAATATAGTTACTCCTCCATTGTTTGAGCGGTTTCCTGATCCTGAGTCCTTGGCATTGTCTAACTCGGAAGAGGTGTTTTCCTATATACGATCTATATCTTATCCTAACAATAAGAGCAAACATCTGGTAGGATTAGGCAGAATGCTTGTTGAAGAATACGGTTCGGAAATTCCTGCTACAATAGAGGAGCTTCAAAAGTTACCTGGTGTAGGAAGGAAAACAGCCAATGTAATTGCTTCTGTAATTTTTAATCAACCGGCGATGGCAGTAGATACCCATGTATATCGGGTTTCTCATCGTATGGGACTTGTACCGTCGACGGCCACAACGCCACTTGCCGTTGAAAAAGTACTCATGAAGCATATTCCGGCTCAATTGGTACCCAAAGCACACCATTGGCTCATTTTGCATGGACGTTATATATGCTTGGCCAGAACGCCCAAATGTGGTGAGTGCAAGCTCAAACATATTTGTGCTTATTACGAAAAGAAAAACAAGGTGGGTTAATTTTTTCAAAACCATTGCAACCCTTTTCCTTTGATTGGAGTCTAGGAAATATAGAAGACATAAGAGTTATTACATTAATCTAACATTGAAGAACTAAAATGATCCGTAAGTATTTTAAAATTGGGGTTTTCGCCATGGTAGCGTTGGGTATGGTATCTTGTATGAAAGATCTTGATACGAACGATGAGAAGAAAATTGAAGAAAATGAGGCAGCACTCAATAAATATATTCTAGATAGCGCACTCACCGATAAAGTTACAAGGGAGACAACGGGATTAATACATTATAAGACGGTTACGAATCCGGCAGGAACAGCAGCGAAAACGGGAGATGAGGCCAGTGTTAGAGCCACGGCCTACCTGCTGAACGGTAAAAAAGTGACTTTATTTCCAAAGGATACAATTGTGGCTTTCCCGATTGATGGTTTCTTAACTGGATTTGGTGGCGTAGAGCTTGGTATTAAAACCTTAAAAACGGGTGAAAAGGGTACATTTTTACTACGATTTTATCTGGCTTATGGTTCCGGGTCTACGTCAGAGATTCCTGCTTACTCTCCGATAAAACTTGAAATGGAGTTTCTTAAAATTAGAACAGAAATACAGCAGATTAATGAATACATGGAAGCGAAGCAATATACTCCTTCGGAACGTACCTCAGATAATCTTGTCTTGATCCGTACTAATACTGTAACAGGTGATACCTTAGGTTCTGGAAAATCGGTTAATGTGAAGTATGTTCTTAGATATTTGGATGGAACGAAGGTTGACGAGGGAACAATACCGCATACGACTAATACCAGTGGCACTATTGCTGGTTTTGACCGTGCGGTTAGAAAAATGCGTAAAAATGAAAAGGCAATTACTATTTTCCCGTCTGCATTAGGATATGGTAAAGGTCAAATGAATAGCCAAGGGGCCTTTACGATTAGACCATATGCGCCATTACAATTTGAATTGGAAATTCTGTAATTTTTAGGGTTCATATATGCCTCCGGTTTTTTTAACGACCGGAGGTTTTTTTATGCCTAAGTATATAGTTTTTCGCGAATAGCCTGAGTTATCCTGCTGAGGT
>CALGRQ010000061.1 GCA_937880795.1 uncultured Dyadobacter sp.
ACCGATTAAAAAGTGGTGTGGTGTGCAAAAAATGTGGAGGTACAAATCATTACTGGCTGGCCCCAAAACAACAATTCCAATGCAAACAATGTCGGTTTCGGACCACCTTGCAAAGTGGAACCATATTGGAAGGAAGTAAATTACCCTTGTCCTATTTTTTTATTGCCCTTCATTTACTCGGCAAATATGAAAATAGGTTAAGTATTGATGAGTTTAGGGAATTTACAGGACATAAATACAATGAGCCCCTTTATGACTTTTTAAGAAAAATAAAGTTGTTTCTCAAAACCCATGATCAGCACACCATACTCGCCGACTTCCTTGCAAATGCAAATAAGAATGAACAACTACAGATAAAATAGTTGTTTCCTGAAACCTCTAAAAACAAAATTCCCGTTTGCGCACCTTTTACGGATCACAAACGGGAACAACAATCGCAGGTTTTTCAGGCAAGCATTCTTTTGCTCAATGCACTTACCCGAATCCCCTTTAAACTTTTTACTTTTTCAACTATTTCTGTTTTATCTCTGAAAGTATAGCCCGGCTCAAACAAATCCTTAAATTCATTGATCGCTTCTTTGAGTTGCTTTCTGGACAATCCACTATACTCCAATTGCAGGAAACGCGACTTCTCGGATGAATACTTCTGCATCTTCCAGTATTGTGGGTGATTTGGCCCTATTGGAGAACGAAAATCATCCTCATTATCTCTGATCAAAAACTCAAGTTCATAAGTTACTTCGTTGATACCGATAGAAGGGTTTCCTTTAACAATTATTTTGGCCTCCCGGCCCACTGCCAATTTAAAAATTTTCTCGTGCTTCATTATTTTGTTGATATAAACTCGATCCTTTTCTAAACGAATCCATGTCCAATTTTTCAATCTTCCACTTTTAATCCATTAATTTCATGGATAAAGAAAATAAATCATTTAACAAAAGGGTGATTTTAATAAATTATATTACTTTTTATTTATTTAACGGTATAATCCACGTTAAAATTGTGACTTAACGAAATATTGTAACAAACATCCCTACAAAATCATTCACGTAACAATCAATTATTTTTTTACCTTCCTATAAAATAGCACAACACCACTTGCATTTTAAAAGCTAATCTTAAAAATACAATTCATCTGCAACATCCAGAGATTCACCTATTTTAATTACATTTATACAAGCATAAAAAGGAATACAAAACCTCCTTTTTTTTGTAAAAAAAATCTAAAAAAATATTACAAAATCTCCTTGTAATGATGAAAAAAATACAAACATGGATATTGGCTATTTTATGTTTTCAGCAAATTTCCTTTGGACAATCCTTTAATAATTTTCCTGTAACAACGCAAAAGCCTCCCCTTCACGCAAAACATTGGATGGCGATCACAGGTAAACCGCTGGCGGCAACTTCTGGCGCTATGATATTTAGTAAAGGTGGGAACGCCATAGATGCCTCTTGTGCCATGCTGGCTTCTACCTGCACCATGTGGGACGTGCTCAGCTGGGGCGGAGAAACCCAGGCTCTGATCTACAATCCCAAGACTAAAAAGGTCATTGCCATAAATGCCATGGGTGTGGCACCTACGGGCGCCACGGCTGATTTTTTTAAGAACAAGGGCATGAAATACCCTCCAGAATACGGGCCACTGGCAGCGACCACACCCGGTACCCCTGGCGGACTACTAACTATGCTGGCCGAATACGGTACCATGAGTTTAAAACAAGTGTTGGAACCCGCCATGCAACTGGCCGCGGGCTATCCCATTGAAGGTCAAACAGCCAATTCAATCGAAAAAGGAAAAGATAAAATTAAAGAATGGCCTTATTCCAAAAAGGTTTTCCTGACGCATCCGGGCGAAAAAAGGGAAGCGCCGGATGCTGGTGAAATATTTGTACAAAAAGACCTTCTCGCGACATTACAGAAATTGGTAGATACCGAAACTGCGGCCTTAAAGAAGGGGAAAAACAGAAAAGAAGCGATATATGCCGCTTACGATCGTTTCTATAAAGGTGACATTGCGAAGGAAATTGCAAGAAGTACACAAGAGCAAGGTGGCCTCATCACCGAAAACGACATGGCCAACTGGAAGGTCAAAATCGAAGAGCCCTTGATGACTACATATAAGGGTATTGAAGTATACAAAATGCAACAATGGACACAAGGGCCCGTATTTCTGCAAGCGCTAAACATGCTGGAAAACTTTGACTTGAAAGGTATGGGTTACAATTCTTCCCGATATGTACATACCCTTTATCAGACCATGAACCTGGCTTTCGCAGACCGTGATTTCTACTATGGGGATCCGGCATTTGCTCCTGAGGAACCCATGAAAGGGCTATTGTCAAAGGAATATGCCAAAGAACGCATCAAACAGATTAATTGGGAACGAAATGATCCCAAGGTATTACCTGGCGATCCCTATCCTTTTGAGGGCAAAACCAATCCGTACACCCAGCAGATCAAATCATGGGGAGAATTTCAGGCATCTGCGATTCACAAAAACCAAAAGCCTGACGAGAAATTCTTGGAAGAGTTTACCGCAGGAACCACCTCAGTAGAAGCCGCCGATGCGGAAGGGTGGGTGGTCTCCATCACCCCGAGTGGTGGTTGGGTTCCGGCTTGTATAGCAGGCAACACAGGTATTGGGCTCAGCCAACGTATGCAGTCCTTCGTGCTGGATCCACGAGAAAATCCTTTCAACGTGGTGGAACCTGGTAAACGCCCACGGGTTACCCTCACCCCCAGCCTTGCACTTAAGGACGGGAAGCCTTTCCTCTCTTTTGCCAAACAAGCTGGTGATGAGCAGGACCAACTGCTTCTTCAATTTTTCCTGAATATGGTCGAATTTGGGATGACGGTCCAGGAGGCTACCGAAGCGCCGAGTTTTAAAACGTTGCAGATGTATGCCAGTTTCGGAGCTCATGAAAAAATCCCTGGGGGGTTGATTTTGAACGAAGCAATGCCCGACTGGACGCGCAAGGAGTTATCACGAATGGGTTATAGCAACACCTACCAACCCCGCACAAGCGGTCCTATAAACGCCATTTATTTCGACTGGATTCATGGAAGTATGTGGGGTGGATCCAGCAACCACGGTGAAGACTATGGAATTGGATGGTGAGACAATAGATTGATTATAAAGGAGGCTAAACGCTGGCAGCGCTTAGCCTCCTGATGATTTATCCAAGATAATTTCAAAATACCCAAGAACCATATTTTTACATTTTATCCACTAGCTTCCCTGATCTTCTTCCAGGTCGATATGGTTGTCACCACCCAGACTATAATAGTTATTTTCTTCATCCTCCCGGCCAATCGCTTCATCTACATCGTCCAGCTCCGAACCAGGCACATCCAAGTCATCTCCTGACATATCCTCACGAAACGACTTTTCATTCCAACCATCTTTGGCATAATCTACCTGATGCTTCGTTCTGGAAGTATCCTCGGGGTCCACATCCGAAGCAATCAATCCCTGTCGATATACATCCTCGCTGGCAGGATAGTTGCCAGGCAAGTTATCCTCATACTGTTCATCATCCTTAGCGTTCGGCTCCATAACGATTTGGTTTTGTGATTTGAAAAATTCCTTTCTTACTACGAAAACACATAAGAAATACCATTTTAAAAAATTGTTCCAGCCGTCCCCCCTACGCGCCAGTCACTTTGTCCTGAATTTTATAATTTCATAACCCAACGATCCAGCATTTTCACCAACTAGCTTAAACAAGCTACTATGTCCAAATAAATTATTCTCCACTTACCATACCAATCTGTTATTTATTCTACAACAAATAGATATTCTTCACATTTTTCGAACTCATTCTAACAAGAAAAAGTAACACCGGTGTATTGTTCAAAATAAAATTCATTTGATCGTAAAAAATTAATGCCTAGTTTTATGCACAAGCCATAGCACTTTTGATACGATCCAGTGCCTGATTTGAAATCAATTCTTGTATAACAGCCAACTGATTTAGTTCGCAAAAATTAGCTTTAAGACATATAGTAACATTCTATAATTAATTTTACACCCAGAGAATCTCTGCAATAACAAGTATGAAAAATGTACTCATTATTGACAACCAGCCAATTTCTCGAATAGGGATTAAAGCCCTAATCAACATAAACTATAAAGACTGGAACTTATTCGACGCAGGAAGACTGGAAACTTTCTTGTTACAAAACAAGATGATAGAACCCGCACTGGTGCTACTCAGCCTGGATTTTGAACTATATGATCCGGATGTGGATCAAATCAAGAGAATCAAAAAACAATATCCCGAAGCAGCCATCATCATTTTAGGCGCTATGGCCTGTAAGAACACCATTTTCTCACTCTTCGCCGAAGGCATTCAAGGTTATGTATCGAAACTAGAAACTGAAAATGAATTACTTGAATGTCTTGAGCAAGTCGTACACCATCGAAAATACATATCTACCAATCATCTTGAATCCCTATTACCCAACGTTCTTGATTTAAAAGACGGTCACTCGCTACGCAAACCTTTCCTATCGTTTCCTACTATACTTCCTTTTATCCAAAACGAGACTGCCCCCTGTTTC
Organism: uncultured Dyadobacter sp.; assembly: GCA_937880795.1. Lineage (GTDB taxonomy): Bacteria > Bacteroidota > Bacteroidia > Cytophagales > Spirosomataceae > Dyadobacter. The sequence continues at coordinate 4,567 of CALGRQ010000061.1, forward strand.
TAGTTGAAAAATATCAACCGGATTTGATATGTTTCCGCCATAAACCTCATCGAATCAGGTGTAATATTTAAAAAATTTTAAAAATCATCCGAACAAACAAGCCATTGTTTTTATGAAATATTATATGGCATAACTTAATTATACAATAATTTATATAATCATTTAAAGAAAATACCTTCCTTTTCTTCTGATTTTGCAATATTAAACTCCTCCCATCCAATCCATCGCAGTTTGACAGACAGGCGGTTGCTCGGAAATTTTCTGTGTATTCCGAACCTTGTATATTATCTTCGTCAACTCACACGCTATCCATACATTTTACACTCCTTTTTTTAAACAATTAAAAGTGGATACAATACAATCTTTCATGTCCAGGGTCATCAGCCGCAACCCAGGAGAAAATGATTTTCACCAGGCGGTTCACGAAGTTGCCGACACCATTATTCCATTTGTTGAAACAAGGCCGATATACCAAAAGGCTAAAATTTTAGAACGGATCATTGAGCCGGAGCGCGTCATTATTTTCCGTGTTCCCTGGATGAACGACCAGGGCGAAATTGAGGTTAATCGTGGGTATCGGGTTCAAATGAACAGTGCCATTGGCCCATATAAGGGCGGTTTAAGATTTCACCCATCTGTAAACCTGGGAACTTTGAAGTTCCTGGCCTTCGAGCAAATTTTCAAAAACAGCCTTACACAACTACCTATGGGTGGTGGTAAAGGTGGTGCAGATTTCGATCCAAAAGGTAAATCTGACCGTGAAGTGATGATGTTCTGCCAAAGTTTCATGACGGAGCTTTTCAGACATATTAGTTCAGACAACGACGTTCCCGCAGGGGATATCGGTGTAGGTGCCCGTGAAATCGGTTTCCTATTCGGTCAATATAAAAGATTAAAAAATGAATTTACCGGTGTTCTTACCGGTAAAGGTGCCAGCTACGGGGGTAGTTTAATCCGCCCCGAAGCCACAGGCTACGGAGTCGTTTATTTCGTGGAACAAATGCTCAAATTGAGAAATGACAGCATCAAAGGTAAAACAGTGGTAATATCAGGCTCTGGAAATGTGGCGCAGTATACCCTTGAAAAGTGTATAGAACTGGGCGCAAAAGTGGTAACACTCTCCGACTCCCACGGATATATCTATGATGAAAAAGGTATTGATGCAGAGAAGTTTGCCTACATTATGCACTTAAAGAACGAAGCACGCGGACGTATCAAATCGTATGCAGAGAAATTTGGGTGCACGTATGTAGAGGGTAAAAAGCCTTGGGAGGTTCCTTGCGACATTGCATTACCTAACGCAACCCAAAACGAGCTGAACGAAGAAGATGCGCGTCTATTGATTCAAAACGGATGTATGTGCGTGGCCGAAGGCGCAAACATGCCATGTACACCGGAAGCAATTGCTTTGTTCGAAAACGACGATATCCTGTATGCACCTGGTAAGGCTGCCAATGCAGGTGGTGTTGCCGTTTCGGGATTGGAAATGTCACAAAATTCTCTTCGTTTGTCTTGGACTCGCGAGGAAGTAGATCAAAAACTACGTGAAATTATGTTCAACATCCACGCTACCTGCACGCAGTACGGACGTAAAGGAGATGGTCGCCTGAGTTATGTACAAGGAGCGAACATTGGTGGATTTGTTCGTGTAGCGGATGCCATGTTGGCACAAGGTATCGTTTAAGCTTCTGCCTAATAATTATATATACAAATGGTCAGGCTCCTCACGGAAACCTGACCATTTTTTATTCAAGCCCTCCATTATTTGTTGTTGGGAATAATGGCGTCATACACGTACAGCACCGCTTGGACATCATCATCCGGAACAAAATAGGCTCTAATACCTTCATTCGTGGACTCCACCGCAGCAGGGTTATTTAACATGGACGCCCCCGTGTGCGACCAAATGTTTATGGGAATCTGACGCTTTGCTCTGAAATCTGTTAGATCAAATATCTCCCACCCCCCTATTTTAAAAGCAACGGTATCACGCTTAAATGTTTGCATTCCAGATCCAAGCATCAGATTATTTCCTAAATACTTACAATCCTGAAAATCAACATAAAATGATGGATTCTCAACCCCTAACTTTTCGGGAGCAACATCGCCGTTGATCACTTTACCTACTGAATTTAATCTCCACTTATAAAACCTACGCGCGCCCCAGCTGGCACCCACCAGCGAATGGTCATCCGTGTTATGGATTACCGCACCAATATGCTCGGGGTAACGTAGTACTTCTGTCAATTCCATCCTTTGTGGGTCCAGTCGATAAACGATCGACATACTGTTGGGTCTATATTCAGCAACCGATATCCAGATATACTTTCCATCAAAATCGATACCCCCAGGGTGGTATATATCCCCCTCTCCAACAATGACATCTTTTAACAGATTCCCCTTTTCGTCAAACTTAAAGAGGTGCCCTCTTCCACGACCCGTACTCCGGTCATATTTACCTTGTGGCACCTTATAACTTTTAGGCCATTCTGACACCTCCACGGAGCTCATGTAATAAAATGCGCCAATCTTGACCATACCTTGAGTGTGGCCTGCGTTAAACTTCAATGGAATGGAGTCTTTGAGAACCCAGCTATGTTTCGGCGTAAGGGCGAGTAGTTTGTCAATGAGACCAGTATCCTTTTTTTGAGCGAAACAAAAAAACGGACCATTTAACATGATCAGAGCAATAACTAACGCTGTTAATTTTTTTTGTACCGATTGAAGAATCATAAAATTGAATTGAAACATATATTAGACTAACCACTAATGGATGACGCCTCCGAACCACACTATACGTAACCTGCTAGCACACGTATTGCCATTAGTGCAACAGGTAAGCCCATCGAAATATAGCCAACCTGCTAGTAATTATGTAAAATCAATGCTTAAATTATTACTGAAAACGAAGCAAGAGATTTATAAAAGGACGTGCTTTTAAGTATATGATCATTCTGTTCATCCTAAAACCAATTGACAATGGGTATTTTAGAATCATTTTCACAGATTAAAACGCTTTTACAAAATATAGACCTGGCAGCCGTCGCCAAATTATCTCAAAAGGTTGATCTGAACAAGCTCATGGGTACTGTGTCCAAAATGAGTGATGAAGATCTGGGCAAAATGCTCAAAATGATGCAGGCCGGTTCAGGAAAAAAACGAAACCCGCCGGAAATTAACGGCGATTTTTATGAATTGGGTCATAAGCTTAATGAAGCCGATCGGGAAGTGGTTCTGAAAGTTAGGAACTTCATGGAATCCGAAATTAAGCCCATTGCCAATGAATACTGGAACAAAGCCCACTTCCCGATGCACATTATTCCTTTGATGGCAAAGTTGGACATATGTGGCCTAACCTATAAAGGATACGGCTGCGCCGGGCGCTCATCGTTACTGGAAGGATTCATTGCCATGGAAATGGCACGGATTGACTCTTCCATTTCTACCTTTTTCGGGGTGCATAGTGGTCTGGCTATGGGTTCTATATATTTGTGTGGATCCGAGGAGCAAAAGCAATATTGGCTGCCCATCATGCAGCGCATGGAAATTATCGGCTCTTTTGGCCTTACCGAACCCGAAGTGGGGTCTGCCGCTGCTGGGGGGCTCACCACCACCTGCCGAAAGGAAGGTGATGAGTGGGTGATCAACGGTTAAAAGAAGTGGATTGGCAACGCCACTTTTTCCGACATCACCATCATTTGGGCGAGAAATACGGAAGATAATCAGGTAAAAGGGTTTATTGTCCGAAAAGAAAACCCTGGGTTTAAAGCCGAAAAAATGGAAGATAAAATGGCCTTGCGCACTGTGCAAAACGCCATCATTACCCTCACCGACTGCCGCGTTTCGGAAGCTGACCGGCTTCAAAATGCCAACTCGTTCAAAGATACGGCCAACGTACTTCGTATGACGCGCGCCGGGGTGGCTTGGCAGGCGGTTGGATGTGGACGCGGCGCCTATGAACTGGCTCTGAAATATACTATGGAGCGCAAACAATTTGGACGTCCCATCGCCAGTTTTCAGCTGGTTCAGGATTTACTGGTAACCATGCTTGGCGACCTCACGGCCATGCAAACCATGGTATACCGACTTTCGGAACTTCAAGACAACGGCAACATCACCGACGAACATGCTTCGCTCGCCAAAGTGTTCTGTACGCTGCGCATGCGCTCCATTGTTGATCATGCGCGTGAGCTTTTTGGTGGGAATGGCATTTTGCTGGAATACGACATCGCACGCTTCGTGGCCGATGCCGAAGCTATCTATTCGTATGAAGGCACCAAGGAAATTAACTCGCTCATCGTGGGCAGGGCCATTACCGGCGAAAGCGCATTTGTCTGATCCTATTCCTCTTGCACCAACCTATAACCCCTCCGCTACCGGAGGGTTGTTATAGGTTGGTGCCATACCCCTGTGCTACCGATGCAAAAAGTTAAACCAATATACCTCCTGAGGTTTTCGCTTGGCTCATATTTTTCATAAGTTTGTTGTATGACAATTCAAGAACACGAACAAGAACTGGCCGACCTCGCTACGTTTTTCGAAACCGCTACCTTCCCACCAACGCCGATTAAACTCAACAATTATATCACCATCACAGGTGATCCACGGGTCATGATCGAAATGAAAATCAATACCATTCAGCGTTTTAAAGGCAGTGATATTGTACGCGACTCACTTTTTAAGCATTTGCGCGAATTAAAGGCCCTCTGTCAGGCTCAATAGTAGGATTATAGGTTTTATATCATCGTATTTTTCACTTCATACCTCCGTCCAGAACTTCCTTCACCCGTAGGCGATCACTTCTTCCCCCTACTCCTCATCATCCTATATCATTCCAAATATATAACTTATTAAATATTTATATAAAATATTTTGAGAAACCAAATAGTTGCACTTATATTTGCAACCATATGGTTTCATATTAGAAATAAGATTTATGCGAAGAGATGTATTTCAGGCCATTGCCGACCCCACCCGACGGGCTATTATTAGTCTGATTGCCCTCCAAGCCATGACGCCCAATGCCATTGCCGAACATTTTGACACATCGCGACAAGCCATTTCAAAGCATTTAAAAATACTTTCTGAGTGCGAACTCATTAAACCCACGCATCAAGGAAGGGAGATTCATTACCAGCTGGAAGTTCAGAAAATGAAGGAAATCGACTCATGGCTCGACCAGTTCAGACAGCAATGGGAAGATCGGTTCAATCAACTGGATCAATTATTGTTAACCATACAAACAGAGTAACTATGAAAAACAGCTTATTGATAGACTTTACTGTGGACAAGGTAAACAGTACTGTGCTCGTTAAAAGAGAATTTGCAGCACCTATAGCCGATGTTTGGGCTGCATGGACTGAGGCATCATTACTAGATCAATGGTGGGCGCCACGCCCCTGGAAAGCGGAGACAAAATCGATGGAATTCAAAGTGGGTGGTCGCAGGTTATATGCGATGGTAGGACCCGAGGGAGAAAGACATTGGGCTTTGGCAGACTTCACGGCTATTACACCCAAAACCAACTTCCAGTATCTCGATGCATTTTGCGATGAAAACGGAAATCTGAATAAAGACATGCCCCGATCGGACTGGAACGTTGACTTTCAGGATGGACACGAAAAAACAACGGTAAGCGTTAAAATAAAGCACGAAAACCTGGCCGACCTAGAAGCAGTGATACAAATGGGCTTTAAGGAAGGTTTCACCATGGCCATGGAAGGGCTTGATGAAGTTTTTGCATCGAAACAATAAGTATCTATTTTGACACCCGATATTCACCAAACGCTATACCAGCCATGACATACACCCAATCCTTTGCAAAAGCGGAAATGCTAATCCGAAAACCGGTTCAGGAAGTTTTTAAGGCATTTATTGACCCAGAAATCACTACGAAAATCTGGTTTACGAAAAGCACCGGACCTTTGGAGGAAGGGAAATCGATAGAATGGACCTGGGAGATGTATAACGTTACCGTGCCTGTACAGGTGCGCAAAGTGGTACAAAACCAGCAAATTGTAATCGAGTGGGGAAACCAGCAGGAGTTAAGCACCGTTTCTTGGACGTTTAAGGGACTTCCCGAAGGCACTTTTGTCTCGGTCGTTAACACTTTTGATGGTGCCGATACCGAAAAAATCATTGCCATGGTTCGCGACTCTACCGAAGGTTTTACACTGGTTTTGGCCAATCTGAAAGCCCTAATGGAACATGGTATTTCTCTTAACCTGGTAGCCGATCGGTTTTCCAAGGGTATTTAAATTCAACCCACGCCGGGGTTGGCGTCACGGGCTATATACTCAACCCCGGGTTTCGCCAAGGGTTATTCATATGAAAGCCTTTCAGGCTTTGTCAGGAATTCCACGATAACACCGGC
>CALGRQ010000062.1 GCA_937880795.1 uncultured Dyadobacter sp.
ATACAAAACAAAAGTATTTTTTAATTCTTTCAACCATTTTTTACTAAAACACTATAAAACAGAATGATACAGAATGAAAAAACTTTTAAAAAAATGATGTTATCAAAAACAAAGGTGGTCATCGACTCGAAATAGTCTTCAAATTACCATTTGAAGGGCTATTACTATAAAACTACTGAGTTCCCAACCACTACTTAGGATTCTCATTACATAGCGTTGTTATCAAAATTAATATCAAGCGGTCGCTCACATCCCTTTAAAATACTCAATTACGTGCATTTTCAATAGAGCCTCCTGTTTTTCGATGCCTCCCTGCGGTAATGCCCTATTCAATATATAATGTGGCCACCCGTCTTTATCGGTATGCTCATATATATAATAGGACGACAGACTAAGTACTTTGCAGATTCCAATATGCATCAGATCCTGCTTTTGCTCCTTCGTAAATCGTTTGGCTCCCTGCCCCAGTTCTTGTACACCTATCAAAAACAATACTCCATTTAAATCGGCAGGCCTCTTACCTACAAGCGTTTCAAGTGCGTCGAGTAAATATTCCCACTGCGCTTCCAGCGGCTGGTCTTCTATATCGGCTAAATTCATATGTCGGCTTTCAGCTTCCGGCTCTCTGCCATCAGCAACAGTTTTGTTCTGATTATTGGTTTTATACTTTAATTTTTCACGCTATACCGCCAGGCATATCACATCTATATATAATATGTACCCCGCTGATTCTGGCGGAATGTTGAGAAGGGGATAGTCACTAAAAGCCAGCAGTACTATTGAGATAAATTAACCGAGCTTATTTATCCAACAGTCCAGCATTGCTTTGTCCAGCCCAAAAGGGACAAATTCATTTTTGTAACGCTGCCCTTATCCCTATATTTAAGGTAACATATATATAAGGTAAAGATACAAACCAATACAACAGCTCCTGCGTTCTATTTCAAGTGGTTTAAATTTCCATTAATTAATAAACATCCAGGGATCACTTACCACATAAGGAAAGGCATTTACTGGTTTTTCCTAACTTTGGCTTTTGCCCCGAAAGAATAATGATAGTAGAAGAGAATAATTCCCAGCGATTGAAAAAGAACGATTATTTATCGACCCTAAATGAGCCGCAACGGGCGGCAGTGCTGTATGGTAATGGCCCTTTGATGATTATTGCGGGCGCCGGATCTGGTAAAACCAGAGTGCTTACATATAGAATAGCCCATTTAATAGAAACAGGGGTGGATCCGTTCCGCATCCTTTCTCTGACTTTTACCAATAAGGCTTCGGGTGAAATGCGGCATCGTATTGAAACGACTGTCGGAACTGAGGCTCGTAATATATGGATGGGAACTTTCCACTCCGTTTTTGCCAAAATTCTGCGTATAGAAGCACGTTTCCTCGGCTATACCAGCGATTTCTCTATATATGATACCGACGATTCCAAATCATTACTAAGAAGCATCATCAAAGAATATAACCTAGATGACAAGGTATATAAGGCCAATGTAGTTTTTAACCGGATCTCTGGCGCCAAAAACCGTCTGATCTCCGCAGAGGACTATCTAAAAAATCCGACAATACAGGCAGATGACGAAGCGGCCAAGATGAAAGAGATAGGCCGCATTTACAAAACCTATGCAACGAGGTGTTTCCAAGCCAACGCCATGGATTTTGATGACCTGCTATTCAATACCAATGTGCTATTCCGGGATTTCCCCGATGTGCTTTACAAGTACCAGCAAAAGTTCCAACATGTGATGGTGGATGAGTTTCAGGATACGAACGTTTCGCAGTACCTGATCACACGAAAACTGTCGGCAGTACACCGAAACATTGTGGTAGTGGGTGACGACGCCCAGAGTATATATGCCTTTAGAGGAGCCAATATTGAAAACATTCTGAATTTCTCAAAAGATTTCCCGGATGTTCAAACCATTAAGCTGGAACAAAACTACCGATCTACGAGTACCATTGTGAATGCAGCCAATTCGGTGATAGCCCGCAATAAGTCTCAACTGGAAAAACACACTTTTACTGCCAATGACGAAGGCTCATTGATCGACGTGATCAAGGCCGGGTCCGACAATGAGGAAGGCCGTCTTGTTGCCTCAGCCATTTTAGATGAAAAAATGCAAAAGGCACTGCGGAATGAAAATTTTGCCATTCTTTATAGAACCAATGCACAATCCCGATCTTTTGAAGAAGCTTTAAGGAAGGTTGGTATCAAATACCGAATTATTGGGGGGCAGTCCTTTTATCAAAGAAAGGAAATTAAAGATTTACTAGGTTACCTACGCTTTACGGTCAATCAGCGAGATGAAGAAGCATTTAAACGCATCATCAACCTCCCGAAACGTGGTATAGGCGACACCACAGTGGCGCGAATCACTGTAACAGCGTCCGAAAACAATGTCCCAATTTGGGAAGTGGTTTCTAATATCGGACAATATGCAACCGGCCGTACCTCCGCCCCTATTGATCAATTTGCCACACTGATCAAAAGCTTCAAGATTATGCTTGAAGAAGGAAAAGATGCTTATGAGGTATCGGCGCATATTGCCAAGGTTTCAGGCATTCTTCGGGAACTCTATGAAGACAAAACTGTCGAAGGCCTATCCCGCTACGAAAACGTCCAGGAATTGCTTAACGGGATTAAGGAATTTGTCGACAACGAAGAAAATGAAGACAAGACCCTGAGCGCATTCCTGCAATCGGTGTCTTTACTCACCAACGCAGACGAACCCGACGAAAACGAGGACCACGATCGAGTAACGATGATGACCATACACTCCGCCAAGGGGCTCGAATTCAGGAATGTCTTTATTGTAGGCCTGGAAGAAGACCTTTTCCCTAGCCAGATGATGCTCGAAAGTCGTCAGGACTTGGAAGAAGAAAGACGTTTATTTTATGTAGCGATTACCAGGGCCGAACAAAAACTTTCCTTCTCTTACGCAGAAAGCCGGTATCAGTGGGGTCGATTAAAAATGTGCGAACCAAGCCGCTTTTTACTGGAAGTCGATCAAAAGTATCTGAACATAACCAACGCACTGCGCCGGGATAGCGAGCCTTCCAGCTCCCCCATGTCGTTTGTGAGAAATCTCGGGCCACGTAAGCCTACAGAGCCTAAGCCCGTTCCGGCAGCGGCTGCACATACACCTTCCAGTGATTTTGTTCCAAGTGACACAAAAGACCTGGCTGAGGGAAATGAGGTGGAGCATATCAAGTTCGGTTTTGGGACCGTTACAAAAATGGAAGTGAATGGAAACGACCGCAAAGCAACCGTGAAATTTAAGACCGAAGGCGAAAAAACACTTTTGTTGAGTTTTGCCAAGCTAAGAATCATAAAATAATTTCTTTATTATAGTTATAGTATGTTTCTTCACCTCTTTAATCATTGTAACTAAAATACATGCCCGGGACTCTTGGCGAATCACCAACACTCCCGGGCATGTGTAATTTCTTACTTTCTAAACAAAATATTTATGTTTCTTGAAGCAGATCTTACGCAGATAAAAGCGCGTGGAAGCGACGCCACCATTGTAGAGCAACAAATAGCATATTTTGTTGATGGTTTCCCCTTCCTGCAACTATCAAAAGCCGCGACGGTTGGTGACGGTATTATAGCCCTTACCGATGCGCAAGTAAAGGAAGTGGTGGCTGAGTTTGACAAAAGTGCCGCCGAAGGAGAAATTTCTCTCCTTAAATTTGTTCCAGCCTCAGGTGCGGCCACCCGTATGTTTAAATCCCTATTCGGGTTTTTACAAGAAGGCAAGAAAGATAAATCAGTAGAAGAGTTTTTTAGCAGATTGACTGAATTTGCTTTTTATGATGACCTGAAAACCTCAATGGCAGCAGATGGTCATCAGATTGAAACCTCCGACGAAAACACCATTGCTTCGTATTATCTTACCAATAAAGGATTGGGATATGGCGAACTACCGAAAGGACTTTTGAAATTCCATAACTATGCCGAACGTTCTCGTACGCCACTGGAAGAGCATTTGGTAGAAGGTGCAAAATATGCCAATGCCGGCGGTCTGGTAAAAATACATTTTACAGTTTCTCCCGAACATCGCGACAAATTTGAAAAACTGGTGGTAGAAGCCCTACCAGGCTACCAAAGTAAATTTAGTGTCAAATATTTTGTTTCTTTCTCTGAACAAAAAAGCTCGACAGACACCATTGCCGTTAATTTGGATAATACCCCTTTCCGTGAAAAAGACAACAGTCTCCTTTTCAGGCCAGCCGGGCACGGCGCATTGCTCGATAACCTAGGTCAACTAGATGCTGACGTCATATTCATTAAAAACATCGATAACGTAGTTCCCGATCATATTAAAGAAGAAACCATAACCTATAAGAAGGCTCTGGCGGGAATTGTGCTCAAATATCAAAAACGTATTTTCGATTACCTCGATCAGCTCACCACTTCAACCGAAGAAACGCTACTCGAAGAATTAGATACATTTTTTAGAGAAGAACTGTGCGTGGTACCACCACCCGCCTTTAAAAACTGGGAAGCTGCTGAGAAACGAACCTATTTCTTAGGCAAACTGGACCGCCCCTTACGTGCTTGCGGAATGGTAAAAAATCAAGGTGAACCGGGAGGTGGACCATTTTGGGCAGAAAATGCCGATGGATCTTCATCACTTCAGATTGTGGAATCGGCACAGGTAGATGTAGACAATCCAGAACAAAACAGCATTTTCAAAAATTCAACGCACTTTAACCCGGTAGATCTGGTGTGTGCAGTTAAAAATCACCTGGGTGAAAGTTATGACCTCAAATCTTTCCGGGATCCGTTAACCGGATTCATTACCGGTAAGTCAAAAGATGGTAAAGAGCTAAAAGCTCAGGAACTTCCAGGACTATGGAATGGAGCCATGGCCGACTGGAACACCCTGTTTGTGGAAGTACCGTTGATCACGTTCAACCCGGTCAAAACTGTAAACGATTTACTAAGAGAACAGCATCAATAGTTGAGCTATATACAGCAAAGCAAAAAAGGTCGGGAACCGCATTGGATTCCGACCTTTTATTTGATGCTTTAAACGGTGGTATAGCTTACTCAAGGAATCGGTAAAACCTTGGTTTCCTTAAAAGTAGACAATATTACCATTGTCTGAGTACTAGCCACTTCTTCAATTTCATTGATTCTCTCCAGCATTAGCTTTTGATAGGTGCTAATGTCCTTGGAAATTACACGCAGAAGAAAATCTCCCGTCCCTGTAATGTGGTGGCATTCTATAATTTCAGGAATAGCATGTACCTTTTCTACGAATGATTCGGTAACTGCCTTTCTATGCCCAACCAAAGAAATCTGAACAAATGTACTTACACCCAAGCCCACTTTATCCGGCTCTAATTGTGCATGGTAGCTTTTAATAATGCCCGACTGTTCCAGTTTCTTTACCCTTTCCAACGTAGGTGCAGGTGATAAACCTATTTCCTTTGACAGCTGTGCGTTGGTAATTTTGGCATTCGTTTGTAAAATCTCAAGTACTTTACGATCTATCTGATCTAATTTTATTATAGAAGACATGTTTTGGGACAAGTTTATAGTATAGCCGCTAAGGCGCAGCAAAACTAAGTAGAATCCCGAAGAATCTGTTAATAATCTATTGAAATTTTGTTAAAAAAAAGAATTATAGTAGGTTAAAACAGATTTTAGTGTGAAAATATTAGGTTTAAGCCTATTTCTACCCGAAAACATGCAAAAAAATCAGACCGCGTAAGTTTCAATTTTTTTCAAAAAATCCTGATAGGTCAGCCTAATTCCGTCTTCCAATTCGATTTGATGTTTCCATCCCAGCTCGTGTAGTCTGCTTACATCCATCAGCTTGCGAGGGGTTCCATCCGGTTTCTCCACATTCCAGTTAATACGTCCCTCGTAACCCACGATTCGCTGAATCATTTCTGCCAAATGTTTTATGGTTACATCACAGCCCACACCAATATTTAAAAATTCCGCTCCGCTGTAATTTTGCATAAGGAAATAACACGCATCCGCAAGATCATCGGCATGCAGAAACTCTCTCAAAGGTGAACCTGTACCCCATAGCTCTACAAATGGTTTGTTTTCTTCCTTAGCTTCATGAAACTTCCGAATCATCGCCGGCAATACGTGCGACTTATTTAAATCGTAGTTATCATTGGGTCCGTAAAGGTTCGTTGGCATTACCGAAATAAAATCACAACCATACTGACTTCTGTATGCCTCGCACATTTTAATACCGGCAATTTTTGCTATCGCATAGGGCTCATTGGTAGGTTCTAAAAGCCCGGTTAGCAATGCACTTTCCTGTAAAGGCTGAGGAGCCAGTTTAGGATATATACAAGATGACCCCAAGAACATCAGTTTTTTCACACCGTTACGATAAGCGGAATCGATAACGTTATTTTGAATCTGGAGATTCTCATATAGAAATTCGGCGCGGTAGATATTGTTGGCCATGATCCCTCCCACTTTGGCAGCAGCAAGAAAAACATAGTCAGGTTGTTCTGTTTCAAAAAACTCCCGAACTGCCTGTTGCTCACGCAAATCCAGCTCAGAAGATGTCCGTACCACAAAATTGGAATAGCCTTCTTTTACCAACTTACGGTGAATTGCGGAGCCTACCATTCCTCTATGCCCGGCAATATAAATTTTAGCACTTTTTTCCACTGCGATTGTCTAAATTTGTAGGTGTAAAATCAATAACGTTGGGGCAAATTCGTTACAAAAGTAAGAATCTTGCGCATAAGAAAATCTATATACATGCAAAGTGTTATTCTGCTCCTGTGCTTATTAACGGTTTCTGTACCGTCAATAGTTCTTGCACAGGCCGAACAAAAAGAAACCCCACCAGCCTGGCTTCCGAAGGAAGTTGTTAAAACGGACACTGCTGGTGCTCGAAAGGGCCGTTCTAATGACCTGAAATCATTCGTTTCGGGCCTGGACCCCGTTGTGGGCGCTTCTGCACCCGGTGGAAATAGCAAATCTACCTCGCTATCTAGCCTTTTTGGCGAAACATTGCCAGACCTGGGTCTACGCGTGAAGGAATATAGAAATGAAAAAGACGCCAGAAAGCAGAAAAAGGATAAACGAAAGTTGTCTAGAGTGGAGTACGAGGGAATTCCCATGCAGAGTATGTCTGTCAAATTTGGAAGTGGCGAACGAGCCACCACCGAAAACTTTAACGTACTTAAGGAGGTGAAAACACTTAACCCATACGTGAGAGCAACCGAAACACGCTGGTACGACACCAAAACGAAGCGTCTGAGCTCTGCGTTGATTAAGGATAAACAAAAGGCATTGCTCTTACACGGATCCTACCGTAAATACTCCGGAGAAAACCTGATCGAAGAGGGCCATTATTATATGGGTACCAAAGATGGGCGTTGGGTGAAGTATGATTCCAAATTTAATTTGGTTGATAAAACTGTTTGGAACAGAGGATTTCCATTAGAATCGCGCATCACTTATTATGACTCCGCTCATACTCAAGTTAAGGAAGTCCTTCCCGTCATGTTTGGTAAAGTAGATGGGGAATTCTTGCAATTCTACAAAGAAGGGCAACTCATGACCAACGGTAAATACCAGGAAGGACAAAAAGTGGGGCGTTGGGTGGAATATTATCAATTTCGCCGCCAGAGAAAAAAAGAGATTCAATATCCCAAAACAAGTTGGGATGAAGATTTTGAGCCGTTTATACTGAGAGAGTGGGATGATAAAGGCAAATTACTATACGACCACACCAAAGATCCTCGAGCTACTGTAGAAGAAGAGGAAACCGAAACTGTGGTAGAGACTCCATAACACTTAAAATTTAGGTCCAGTAAATAAATTACCGTGTTTGTTTCCAGACACGAATATTTCCATTTATGCTTTCGTCAACAATCCATTTCTTGAAGAATAACACCTGGCTTGCCATATTTCTATTCATACTTCCTGTAATTCTCTATATTCTTGTTTTTAACGCGGTTTCTCTGAATGTCAACTATGTGGCTTTTGATGATATTCTGATTCTCGGTGTGATTCCGGGATTCGGGGAGTCGTCCTGGCCGGAAAAATGGAAACGGTTGACGGAGCTATTTCCGGAACACCGCCTGGTATTTTCAAGATCCATCATTCTTCTACTTCAAAATACTTTTGGACGTCTTGACCTCGTATGGGCCATGATGATCGCAAATTTTTGCTGGGCTGCTTGTGCATTCGTGTTCTATAAAGCCTTCAAAAGGCTTAAACTTTCTCTTTGGTATTTTGTGCCAATCATGTGGCTATGGTTCAATATACAGTCGTTCGAAAATATATTCTGGGGCGTTAGTTCTCTGTGCAATTTTGGTGTATTACTCTTTGTAATCACCTCCTTTTATTTCGCTGCATTTTATCCAAAGCGTATATACTATGCCTTACCTTTCGCCATCATTGCCACATTCTCTTATGGTAACGGACTAATGGCTTTTCCTGTAATCGCACTCTTATGCTTGTTATCGGGACAGCGAGTAAACTTTTTCATCACCCTTGTGGTAATGGCTGCCATTGCATCTATCTATTTTGTTGATTTCAAGCCCATCACCCAAAATCTTGATATTTCCGATCCGCATGAGGTGAAAGAAGGTATTATGGGTTTCTTTGGCTTCATTGGCTCCATTTCTACGCTATATGCGTACCCGGCCGATGCTTTTTTATTAATCATAGCTGTTACTTCCGGCGTTTTAATGCTACTAGCATTGCTATGGCTTACACGTACCCAGTGGGCTAAATGGTGGAAGGCGGTCGTGCAGAACAAACCATATAGCAACCAGGTGGCTTTGTTCGCCGTCGCACTAGCTCTTTTTATTGCAGTCACCTCACTTGCCCTTAGTTATAAGCGAATTCCTACTGACCACTTTGAAGGGATGTTCAAAGGGCGATACAGAATGTATTCCACTCTGGCCTGTGTTGCGATATATTTTGCCTTTCTGTCACTCACGAATACTGTAACGATCAAAAAGTATCTTCCAACCATCGTTTTAGCTACCATTGTCCTCAATCTGGTTATCCTGCACAGTAATTTCGCTGATGCTATCAACAACAGAAGGCTTGCAATTTGTCAAGAGTTTAATGCAAGGTATAATGCCGACTGGCTAGGTACCCGAATGTTTAGTATGGATAGAAACCACATTGAAAAAATACGAGCATACTATGGATCAGAGGATCCTCTAGCCGAGCAATGGACCCCATCCAACTTATCCGTAAATACACCTTGCGAGGCGCCAGTAATACCTGTAACCGTAAATTTGGAAGAGGAGTTGATCAGGATCAAATACAACGAGAATACCATCACAACGGATCTGGATTACTCCGATGGTGCTTACATTCTGCTTAAGTCCAAAGAGCATACTTATTTCTCTCCATTTATGCAGTACCCCCTTCCGCTAAAAACAACCCTGCGAAGGTTCCTATATTTCTCCAAAGACGTACATGCCGATTTTCACTCAGCCAATGTTGAGCCTGGAATATACGACATCTATTTTGTCAAGAGAGTAAATGGTTTAAACCGAATTTACTGCACCAATAAGACTTGGCAGGAAAAATAAGGATTGTCAAAATTTATTGTGAATACCCGTTAATATACGTTCCACTTCCTTTTTAACCTCTGCTGATGGGCGCACGAAGCTGTTATTCATAAAGCTAAAAGCCAATGTTTTTCCTTTTTTGGTTACCAGGTATCCACTCAGGTTATATACATTGCTCATACCCCCTGTTTTGGCAAAAATGAAAGCCTGATCGGATTTATAACTATTTCTTAGCGTCCCCGATTTCCCTCCATTGGGCAGTATGTGATAAAGACGATTCTGAGGTACCTTATTGTATATTTTTTGCAAAAGGGCTACAATCGATCTTGGTGTAAACAGATTATATCGGCTCAACCCCGACCCATCTTTCCATACCAGTTTATCCGGTAGATCATTCATATGATGTGCGATAGCGTGCTCTATTGCTTTTTCAGTATTTAAAGGCAAACCATTTGCAGTTGAATACAATAGCATCAGCTGCTCGGCCAATAAATTATCACTAACCTGCATCATCAAGGTATACAATGAATCCGAAGGTATACTGTTTATGCTTTTAAGTTCAACATTCAGCGGAATATGAATGGTTTTAATTTCCCTTTTTAATGTATCTGATAGCATTTCAACCAAAAGTTGATCAGACATACGTACGGGCACATCCTGCATCAGCCCCACAGGCAAACCATGCTCGGAGTGATGGAAAACATTTTGAAACTCATCCCGTACTATACCTGACGTAACCGTATCCTGTTTCATATACTTCGTCCATATCTGCGGCTGTACAGCCATTTTTTGGGGCGAAACACCCGAAAACCGGGCAATATTCCCGTAAAGCGGCATTGCGCTCACTTCGGGTTGGTAATAACCGTTGTAATCGTCCCAAGCCCAACCGGCTCCAAATCTTTTATTCTCAAAATGGAAGGGGGTATAAAAAATTTGCTCTTTTCGATTTTTTAAGAAGTCATAAACCTTACTACGCGGTAAATCAGGGTGCAAAAGTGACGGATCTCCAGTTCCTCTAATTAATAGAATTTCCCCCCATTCCAAATACTCTAATCCCGGAATTGAGTCCCCAAGGGCACATAAACCCGCATAAAAGCTAAATAACTTGGTGTTGGAAGCGGGTACAAAATGTTTCGATTCATTGAACGCAGCTACCGTTTTCGAAGATCCGACCGCCTGCATAAAAAAACCAGTTTGTTGTTCATTTAACAAAGCTGATTTTTTGATCTCTCGTTTTAGATAATGAGAAGCAGAGCATCCGGACAAGAAAAGAATGCCCGCAAACAACAAAAATGTGCGCATATGGTGTTAAAAAATAATTTAGGTATCATGTTTGCCCTAAGCTGTTGGTTCCTTTCCACCCACGTAACAATCTCTTGAAACATAGTCATATACTTCAACACCCGTAACAACTAAAAGCCGGAGGGTAAAGTTAATGTATTCAGGATAAAACCAAGATAACCCCCTACTCTTTTCCGTCCTGAAATAAGAGAAACGTCAATTCCCCAATCAGATTTCGTTATTTTACATTTTGTTATTACATCCATAAAAAATGAACGACCTGCACGCCGTCCTGAAACAATATTGGGGCTACGAAAATTTTAGGCCCTTTCAGGAAGAGGCCATTCGTTGCGTGTTGAATGGCATTGATACCCTTGTTTTACTACCTACAGGCGGAGGAAAATCAATTTGTTTTCAAGTGCCGGCAATGGCTATGGAGGGCATTTGTATCGTGGTCACTCCACTCATTGCCCTCATGAAGGACCAGGTGGAGCAGCTTAGAAAAAGAAATATACCAGCTGCTGCTATCCATTCGGGCATGAATAAATATGAAATCGATGTAACGCTCGATAATTGTATTCATGGCATAACGAAGTTCCTATACGTTTCACCGGAGCGACTTCGAACGGATATCATGATCGTACGGGCAAGACAAATGAAAGTTTGTCTTCTTGCCATCGACGAAGCCCATTGTATATCGGCTTGGGGCTACGATTTTCGACCCTCGTATCTGCTCATATCCGATTTTAGAGACCAGTTACCGGGCGTTCCTGTCATGGCACTCACGGCTACGGCTACGGAAGAAGTAAGATCGGATATACTGGACAAACTAAAAATGAAATCGGCAAGAGTATTTAAACAATCTTTTGCTAGGGCTAACCTCTCCTACTCCACCTTTATGGAGGAAAACAAGGAAAGGAAATTGCTACAAATATTAAATAATGTTCAGGGAACGGCCATCGTATACGTAAAGACCCGAAAACGAACCAAAGACATTGCCGATTCTCTTTACCGACATGGAATATCTGTGCTGAGCTATCATGCTGGCTTACCTTTTAAAGATCGCAACGATCGTCAGGCGGCATGGATAAAAAACCAGATTCGGGTAATGGTCGCCACCAACGCATTTGGCATGGGTATCGACAAGCCCGATGTTCGATCAGTGATACATTATGATTTACCCGAAAATTTGGAAGCCTACTATCAGGAAGCTGGAAGAGCAGGACGTGACGAGAAAAAAGCCTATGCAGTAGCCTTGTTTAACAAAATTGACCTCGAAGAACTTGCCGAAAATGTGGAACGCAAATATCCACCTGTTGAAATGCTCCGGAGAGTGTATCAGGCACTGGCCAATTATTACAAAATACCCGTAGGTGGTGCCGAATTTGCCAGCTTCTCATTTGATATACAAGACTTTACAGGAATATTCGGATTGCCTTTGAGTGAAACGCACTATACCTTAAAACTACTTGAAGAAGAAGGTTTTATCCTCCTGAGCGAAAATTTCAACGACCCTGCCAAATTACATTTTTTGGTAGATAACCGACAATTGTACGATTTTCAGATACGTTACCGGGAGTTGGATTCGTTTATCAAAATATTGTTGCGTTTGTATGGCGGAGAATTATTTACGGAATACGTAAAAATTTCGGAAAGTGAAATTGCACAAATATATTATGCTCCTCAAAACGAGGTAATTAGCAAATTAAAATTTATGCAAGAAAGGGATATTCTGGTATACGAACCAAGAAGAGATAAGCCCCAGCTTAGCTTTCTTACGCCCCGATACGATGCATCCCTCCTACCTCTAAATGTGGTTGAAATAGCAAAAAAGAAAGACCGGGACAAACAAAAAGCAAAAGCAGTTATTAACTATGCTTCGCACAAAGAACAATGCCGTACCGTTTTATTACTAGAATATTTTAATGAGTTCGGCGCCACTCCGTGTGGGGTCTGCGACGTTTGTCTAGCGAATAAAAAAAGGGAGAATTCTCAAAATACTGAACTCTCAATGGCTTTGATCCATTTTATACAAGAAAAAATTAATGTATCGCCCCGGGAAATCAGCCTTGCTTTTAGAGAATTGCCGGAAAAAAATCTCTTAGAAGCATTGCAAAAACTTGTTGAAGAAGAAATCATACACTATAACGACGTTGGGCAACTGGCGATCATAAAATAATTTTCATTTTGAGAACAGTAAAAATCCTATCCGCGCTCGCATTGATATGGTCTACGTCGCAGATCAAAGCCCAGCAAATACCTGGGTTACAACATAGCAATTATGGTGGCGTCTACCGAAGTACTTACAATCCGTCGGTTCTGGGTGGCTCCAAGCACAAATGGCAGGTTAATATTGGAACACTGGGCGGTAGTATCAATTATCGTTATTTTGTGTTTTTAGGTAAAAATTCATTGTTGTACCCATTACTAGCATCGCATTCTACCAAGGAATTATATGGGCGATCGCGCACCATGGGTTCACTCACC
>CALGRQ010000063.1 GCA_937880795.1 uncultured Dyadobacter sp.
AAGCGGGAAGAGAAGATATTATCGTTGGCCGTAGCCAGTGGGCGGGCATATCGATTGCTTGGGTTTGTGGGAGTCCACCGGTCTTCATATGCGGCAAGCAATACGTTTTGCTGACCATTTACATTTTCCAGATTTTGCAAATTCATATTGACCATTTTATTCCCTTGCGACCCCTGGAAAAAGAAGTTCAGATCGAAGTTCTGATAGCTTAAAGAATTATTAAGCCCCCAGAAAAACTTAGGTTGTGCTGAGCCAATTAAGGTTCGGTCCATATCGTTGATAATGCCATCAGGCTTACCTTCGGGGCCGCTAATATCGCGGTACTTTCGGTCGCCCGCACCCGGACTTTGTCCTGCAATGGCTGGGCTGTTCTTTGCTTCCTCGTCCGACTGGTATATACCATCAAACACATATCCGTAAAATGAACCAAGTGGTTGTCCCTCCCTTAAAATGTTTCCACCCGCCAAAAGCACGTCGCCGCCGCCAGCCAGATTGGTTATTTTATTGCGATTCAGCGAAACATTAAATGAGGTATTCCAATTAAACTTCCCTTCAAAATTGATGGTACTCACTTCAAGATCTACCCCTTTATTTTCTACATTCCCTACATTTAACAAGGTATTTTGAAAACCAGAGGTAAGTGGTATAGGCGTAGAAAGTAGCAAATCAGAGGTTTTCTTGTGATACAACTCGGCTGTAAGCGATATACGTCCACGTATTACCGATAAGTCAACCCCCACATTTGCCTGTCGGGTTGTTTCCCATTTCAAACCTTCATTCGGGTAAGACAACGGTTCCCGACCATATATAATGGCTGGCGTTCCACTTCCATTGTTAAATACACCTTCTCCAAAAGGCGTAATCAGAGACAAAGAACCATAAGGCGGTATAGCCTGATTACCCGTAACGCCATAGCTTCCATGCAGCTTCAAATTACTAATCACCCTATGGTCTTTTAAGAAGTCTTCTTCCGAAATACGCCATGCTACGGCTGCCGACGGGAAAAATCCATATTTATTCCCTTTTGCGAATTTGGAAGAACCATCTGCCCGACCCGAAACTGTAAACAGATACTTATTAGCCAAAGAATAATTGATTCGCCCCAGATACGACATCAAGCTCCACTCCGTTTCGCCATTGCGGGGCGGTTGCGGATTTTGTCCGGCAGCTAAGTTATGATAGCCCGAGCGAGAATCTGGAAAATCGAAAACCAGTAGTTGAACCGACTCATTTTTAAACTGCTGTGCTTCAAAACCTGCCAAAATGCTCAGCGTACCATTCCCTATGGTTTTATCATAATTAAGGGTATTTGTACTTAGCCAGGTAAATGCTTGTAGCGCACCCGAGCTTGCTTCTCCCAAGCTATTTTCGGTTCGCTTTAAACCGTAGGGACCAAAGGAATTTGATTTTGTATTCAACGCATCCATACCAAAACTGGTTCTGAAACTAAGCCCTTTGCCCAATTTAAGCTGCGCAAATACATTTCCTAGAAATCGGTTCGTACCCGTGTTGGATTGATATTCTCTGGCTTCTGCCACCGGATTCGCTATACCGGTTTTCAAGTAATGTTCGTAGGTATATCCCAGACTTTGCCGAGGATCGTAGACGGTAGCAATGGGATTAAACTGCATAGCGCCGGTAATTACACCCGGAACGATCTGCCCCGGGCCTGTTAAAACCCCATCCGATGACATTCTGTTATAAGAAATATTGGCGCCAACGGACAACAATTTATTGATTTCCGTTTCCACATTGGTACGGAAAGAGTATCTCTTAAAATTAGAACCTATAACGATACCGTCCTGCGTAAAATAGCCTCCCGAAATTGCATATTTTGTCTTGCTACTTCCGCCGTTAACCGAAAGCTGATAGTTGGCAATTGGCGCCGATCGTAACAATTCATTTTGCCAGTCAGTCCCTTTACCGAGTGTTGACGGATTAGGATATACGGGGATTCTTCCCGCATTGATATTTGCATCATTCACCAGGTTTGCGAACTGATCTGCCCGCAACAGTTCCAACTTCCTGGCTGGTTGTTGCGTACCATAATAACCTTCAAAATTGATACTCCCCGAGTTTGCCTTTCCTTTTTTAGTCGTGATTAAAACCACCCCATTGGCCCCACGTGAGCCATATATAGCGGTTGCAGAAGCATCTTTCAAAATTTCTATAGATTCTATATCCCCCGGATTAATGGTCGACAATGCTCCGATTCTTGGTCCTCGTCCTCCCACAGACATTTCACCTCCATCCCCATTAATCAACATTCCGTCAATCACATACAATGGTTCACTACTGGCATTTACAGAGCTTGTACCTCGTATACGTATATTAGTTTCTCCTCCCGGCGCACCGGTAGACTGCACCACCTGTACCCCTGCTGCACGCCCTTGTAACGCCTGATCGAAGTTAGTAACCGGCACCGACTTCAAATCCTCTGATTTTACGGATACGACCGATCCTGTCAGATCCGATTTTTTTACCGTTCCATAACCAATCACAACCACCTCTGTTAAGGTTTTTTCGGACTCGGCTAGAATTACATTGTACGTGGACCGATTGTCTACGGTAATTTCCTGATTTTCAAACCCCACAAACGAAAAAACTAATTTATCTGAATTATCCGCAACGGATAATTTAAATTCACCCTTAGCATCTGTTATGGTTCCTTGGGTCGTATTCTTCACTGTAACACTAACACCGGGTAAACCTTCTCCTTTGGCCGTGGTTACTTTGCCGGAAATTTCCCGATCTACAAAATCACCTCCACTGCTGTTCGTAACACGTCTGCTCACCGGGTCTTCTACTGTTGGACTTGTGGCATAGGTATACCCATACAACAGCACCATAGATAAGACCAATTTGAATTGATGTAGTATACTATGCATATAATTGGGTTTGAAAAATGAGGAAGACAATCTTTGCACTACACAACATTATGTATGAACATATGAACAATACAAATTTGTGAAATTTTACTAATAATCAAAATAATTCATGCACTTTATTTATTATTAATTTAATTATTTCGATAATTCAAATACAACAAGCGACAAAAGCTATTGGGTCTATCATTTGGCTATACCCCACTTCTTATTAGGATTAGCCCCCATGTGGAGTTTCAGCACGCCTCCCTGCGAAAAATCTTTATGCGTAAACCAGAACCTTTCCAAGGGTTTATTATTTAATAATGCGCTTTGGATATATAGGTTCTTGTCGGAATTGTGTTCTGAGACAATGGTAAACCGTTTCCCTTTGTAGTAATCAGGATTTAGTTCAATATCAACACGGTCAAAAATGGGGCTGGTAATTTCGTAAGTTGGCGTGCGGTCAACATTTCCTTTTATACTAAATAGTCCGATGGACATCAGGGCACTTACCGCTCCCATTTGGCCCTGGTCCTCATCATGACCGCCGTATCCCAAATCGGGCGTTACACCTCCATAGGCCTTTTCTCTTACCTTTCTCACCCAATACTGACTCAGCCAAGGCTTTCCTGCATAATTAAAAACGTGTGCATTGGAGCATCCAGGCTGGTTCGCATAGCTGATATAGCCGGCCGTATAGGCATATACAAAGTCTGAGGATTCGGCCTTGGTGAATGCAAAGTTGAGTTTATCACAAAGCTTGGCATCTCCGCCCATTAATTGCGACAGTCCCGAAATATCATGAGAAACGGCCCAGGTAGCCTGCCAGGCATTTGCTTCGATCCAACCGGCACCTGACAACGGATCTTCATGCATAAACTTCCCATCGGCTGCTTTTGGAAAAATAAGTTGCTGTTTGCTATTGAACAACGTTTTCCAGCCTCCTGCCCGCTTACCAAAAAACTGTTGATCTTCCGTTTTACCTAATTTGCCAGCAACTTCCGATACCGCAAAATCCTGAAACGCGGCTTCCAGGGTGATTCCGGCATTGCCGGGCCAATATCCCTGCTTTGAATAGAATGCAATGTCCGCAGAATCTCCTAACATGCCACCAGGCAACATGTTTTGTTTCATCATCTGGTAAGCCTCTTCCACCGGAACCTTGGTCAGCAATCCCTTCTGAATGGTAGATGCAATAAGATTTACTGCTGGTGCGCCTGTCATGATATATGAATAACCACCTCCACTAGGACCTCGGGGTAACAAATATCCGTTACGGGCGTATTGCACCATGGATGCTGACATCTCGTCCAAAACTTCCGGCCAGGCGAGCCCCCACAGAATGTTGAGATTCCATTGCGTAAGCCACCAGGCATCAGTGGTATACATATTGAATAAGTTGGTCCCGTCTGCCTTTTTCGGAACACGACGCACCACCATTTCCGCGTCTGTAAAATTGCCGTTGCGCTTACCCTTTGTCCGATCAGGGTAATCGCCTGTAACATCGGTTATTTTATGGCGGCCCAAGAGTACATGCCATAGGTCCGTATAAAATTTGGTTTTTTGATCCTTTGCCCCACCGTTAACCTTTATTTTTGATAGTTCCTGGTTCCATATCCCCATACTTTCACTCCTGACCTGATTAAAATCCCAACCCGGACATTCCTGAGTCAGGTTATTGCGGGCGTTTTCAATACTGGTAAAAGAAACGCCTATTTTCATCTGAACTTGATCTCCTCCATGGAGTTGAAAAGTGGCGGCGAGACCTGTATGATCCCCTGAAACCTCCGAAACTTCGGTCAACTTTTTACCGTCCTGCCAACCATCCAGAGAAAGGAAGGGCTTGTCAAACTGTATCACAAAGTAGATTTTGACATCCGTGGGACCTCCCCAATAACGTTTGACGGTACTGAATGAACCCTCAAATTCTTGCTGATTTACTTTTTTTGCAACCGCATTCGCCATGGTACTGTTGGACACATATCCGCTGAGATTGGTTAATATATGCGCCTTACTCGCCTCTGTATACGTAAAACGGTACATACTCACGCGATCAGTGGCCGTATTCTCGACCCAAATCTTATTGTCTTCAAGAAATAGCCGATGATACCCTGGGTGAACTACTTCCGTAGCATGTGAAAATTTAGATTTCCAACCTTGCTGACCTTTCAATCGTTCCGTTTGTTCCGTAGCGGGCATTATTTCCAAACCACCCACCATCCAGTGATGAATCTGCTCAAAACCTAACACTTCCGTATCATTGTAATTGTAGCCCCCACCGTTCTGATTCTTGTTCCTTGTAAGTGGTGCGGCACTTGCCATTCCAAAAGGGCGCTGGCCGGGAATAAAAAAGAAATACCGCCCCCGGTTGGTTTCTATATAGGGGTCTACCCAGGAGACAAAATCTGAATTTTTAGTACTAAAAACTTCAATTTCGGAAAAACCAATATCACGCCCCTTGCCGTCTGTGGTTATAAATTTGATCCATTTAACCGTTTTACCCTCAAATTGAATTTCCTTTCCGAAACCGTTGTTGGGTATTTCATTCACCCAAATCATCGAACCATCACTAAACAGCAGCTTTCCGCCCGCAATGTGATCCTTCAAATTTGGCCTGTCATATAATATAACGCGGTTAATCTCCACCTCCTTTTCCCAATCGAGCTGTATCCACGGAAAGCGAACATAGCCCCAGTCGGTCGTATCTCCTGCACAGGACCATTCACCAGTGCCATGTACCCCAATGATCCCATCCGCTACCAAGTTGGGCGAGGTGTTCGTATTTAAACTACTGGAAGCGGAAATTTTAGCCAGCGGAGTAACATTATAAGGCACTGATCTATTGTTTCCAAACAAAGATCCGGAGAGCAGAAAGAAAAGAAAACACAATTGAAGGCGCTTCATCAGAAATACGATTCAATTTTTTTTAAATGTTCATATGTATGAACATTTAAAAGTAGTCAAATATATTTATAATGCAAATATTTATTTATATATTATTAAATATAGAAATTCATTGGCATCCAAGGTTTGGGGAAATTCTTTTGATGGATATTCAAATAATAAAACCAGTTGCCATTAAAAAAGCCGAACCGATACCATGCGGTACCTGTTCGGCTATATACCATTGATGATTTTATTCTAACGGGCGATTACAAACTTGTAGCTGGATGTAGAGCCATCTTTTTGTCGGATTCGAACCAGATACGTTCCGGGTTGCAAATCTTTGACAGTTACCCTTTCAGATGGAGCCTTACCCGATTGATATACCGTTGCACCGCCCAAACTCACAATTTCTACCGCCGTTACCTGATGCCAATTTTTGGCGAGAATCCTGAGTTCGTCCGAAACCGGATTCGGGTATAGCACTACGGGTTGGTCCGCTTCAAAGAGAAGACTCACAATACGACTATATGCATACGTTCCATCCCGATCCACCATTTTAAGTCTGTATAAGTTTTCACCGGAAGTATTACCGCTTATGACAGGATTTCGATCCGTGAAGGTATAGGGTACAAGCGATGCACTCTCCCCTTTCGCTTTAACAGTTCCTATATTTTCCCATCTCTTGCCGTCACTACTACGCTCCACTTGAAACGCTTCGCTATTCGTTTCAGCGGTAGTAGACCATTTCAAGACGGTAGTTTGATTTTCCTTCGTGCCCGAGAAATTAATCAAGGTTACCGGTAAAGCCGTACAGTTTACTGTAACGGTATAAGAGGTAACTGCATCAGTACCGAGACCGTTGGATGCTACTACATCCACCTTCGTTACACCCGTTGGAAAATCATAGGGGAAGGTAATTTCTGTACCAGCTATACTGTAAGTGATATCCGGAGCCGGGCAACTAGCTGCGGTAGCAGGTAGCGATTCGGTAGATACACAATTGGTTCCTTTTAAATCTCTAGTAACGTTTGCCGGGGTACTTAAAAAGACTGGGGAAGAAACAACCGTTGTCGTTGTTGGATTGTCCGTTCCAGCAGCAGCAGGATCATCCGTTAGCGTAGCTGCAAATCCAGTTCCTGTTACCGTACCCTGATTACCTACCGAACAAGTTCCCGCTGGAATGGCGCTATTGATAATAGCCTTAAATTTAATTACAACGCTTTTATTAGCCGGAATGGTAAATCCGTTACCGCCCCCATCTATCAAAATGGTTTCTCCTGCCAATGCAGTTGCTTTGCGAATAGTGATACCACTCGTCTTCTTTCCAGACGAGGCACTGTTTGCCTCAACAGGAGCCGGGGCACTTTCCATAACAGATTTGCCGGAGGTGGATGCAACAGACACAGATACTTTTTCAGGAGCAACGGCTTCCGGAGTAATTACACGCAACGCAGGATTTGAAGGTACTGTACAAGTAGCCCCATAAGTGAATGTTCCTAAACTTGGTGTGGCAACGACCGTACCTGCTGTATTACCGTTTGCGGTCCAGTTGGTTGCAGCGCTATTACCTCCACCTTGTAACAGCACCTTAGTTCCGCTGGCACCTGCTCTAAACCTGGCTATACCCAACTCTCCTTCATTCCCGGATGGAATGATATTACTGGCTACATTTGCACATATTATTCCAGTATTGTTGCTAACTCCCGGTGCTACTATATCGATATTATAGAAACTGGTACTAACCGAAGCAGGATTAAGACTTACCGTGTTTTTCTCTATTGTAGCATCAACACGCCCTGCTCCAAAAGAATTATTTTCTATTTTAATACCACTATCCGCACTCACCCCACCAATCGTGTTGTTCGACACCTTAACCACCCCACGCGCCAGATTTCCAAGTATTACCGCTTCATTATGCACCCTTATACCTGCTCCTCCTCCCTCTTGTACTGTGATTGTATTGGCATCTATCGTTCCTTCTCCAAAACTATTTTCATACATGAACACGTTGACAGCATTACCGCCTTTTGCCTTCACTACATTGTGTAGGACATTAAATTTAAAACTTGAGGTCCCGCTGCCCGCTAGGTCCATGCCCAATCCGATATCATCGGGTGAAACTGCAGCATTAGTGGGATCAATAAGCGAATTAAGAATATCTGCTTTCACCAAGGTATTCTCGTTGGCATATACAGCTATCCCAGTCGTCTGATTTCTCAAAAATTTGCTGCCATTCATTACTTTCAGGTTCATGGTAGAATTTCCCCATCCCTCCATTAAAAATCCGGCAGAATTATACGCATCGGTAAACTCAGAATTATCTACGGTCAGCATCGCCAAATTCGTATTGGTATTTCTAAAATATGCTACCCGTCCTGAGGGTTTAGATAGTTTAGATCCGATAATTAAACTATTTCCCGATGTGTTTACCGCATAAATACAGCCTTCTTCCTGCTCGTTATTATTACCGCAGTTAGTAACAGTACTATTCTGCAACTGGAAGTTGGATACGCCCTTTAAGTTTATCCCCTGCTGTACGGTTGTTCCCGAAATAGAGATATTATCCAAAGTCAGCCCACTCACATTATTGGCATGAATAGCTGCATTACAATTGATATTGTCACCATTGGAAACAGGAGTGCCTTCCGCCGTATTGGCATTGTTGAAATTCACATATTTAAGCACTACGCCACTCGCTCCGTTTAAGTCAACGCCACGTTGTGTAATATTGGAGATCGTCCCCCCACTACCGGCGGTAGAACCATTCCCTAAGACCCGAAATGCCCCTGAGGTATTATTCAGGATAATCCCCTTCGCAGTATTATCGGCATTCAGTGCAGTAAACTGTACATCCAGATCCAGTTTTTGTGCACTATTCACCCCTGAAATATTAACGGCTGAACCAGCACTTGCAGTAATGGTTCCTCCACTGATAGTCAGTTTTCCATTGGTGGAGCTTAGCTGAATGGCGGAAACATTACTTACAGCCGATGAAACATTGGAAAAAGTAGCATCCAATTCACCTCCTGTTAATTGTAATGCAGCTCCTGTACCGGTTAGCGCCACATCATTTACCACCAGTTTCCCAAAGTTATTTCCAATTATCTTTTTTTCGGTAGAGGAGTTTATGTTGAGCCCCCGAATCGTATTGTTCGTATTCAAGGTGATCACGTTGGTAGATGTTTGGGTGGAGGTTAATACCGGAGCCACACCAGACGTAGCAGGAAGTTGATTCGTTCCCGAAGGTGTACCATATCCAGAAATAGCAAGTATAGAAGCTTGTGCTCCCTGTCCGATGAGCTTCTGACCACTTCTTAAAGTCAACCGGCTTTCGTAATTCCCCGCCCCCGTATATATATAAATGAGGTCATTGTTTTGCGCTTGAAGGGTATTCCCTGTATTAATGGTCTGAAATGCTGCAATAGATGTAAATGGCTTTTGTAACGTACCATTTGCCCCGGCTGCGTCGGCACTGGAATTTATAAACCATATTCTACCCGTAATTTCTATATTTACCGTGGCAGTTCCCGTAGCGCCCGTCCCGTTACCTACTTCGTATGTGAAGGAATCGGCTCCGGAATATCCCGCCGGAGCGACATACTTAAATGCGCCCGTGTTGGCATTTAAAGTTACCGTCCCCCCCTGAGTTGTCGTAAGCGGCGAGGTAGTGGTAATCGTCATGGCAGATGAACCTGGGTTGGCATCATTAGTCAATACACCCTGAGCCGCCGGAATGTCTAATCCCACATTTCCAATCGTGTTATAGCTATCATTCATAGCCACGGGAGCTGCAACGATGGAATTTGGAACCAATGTTGTATTGACGTCCAACACATCTTCAAATTTAACACCAGTAGCCTCTGTTGTACCACCGTTGGCAATCGTAATGGTATATTCCAATTCATCACCAGCTGAGGCACCAGGCAACCCCTGATCGTTCGTCACGGCCACTGTATTTTGTGCTGTAATCAGCGGAGCCAATAGCATACGGCTCGACTTCGGTGTCACCTCCAAGGGTAAATAGGCAGGTCGCTTCACAATTGCCTTTGCCTGCGGCGTATTAGATGCAGACAAGCTATGCTTTTGTAGCTCGTATCCCGCATGCTCCTGAGAGACGGGATAGTTAGTTATTCCGGCAATAACCAATCCGGTAAAAACTAAATACAAGTAGAGGTTTTTCATCATAATCAAAAGAAGGGTAACGTTCGGTTACTAATATTTTAGGAGAAAACAGCTTCGTACTTCATGCCATTTGGATCAGGCCCGATCGGTACTAAAAACACCTCCATGCTTATTCCTTTTGGATCTTCCAGCATATATATACCCTGAGGGAGCCCCGCCGGAATTCCTATGGATTGAAATACCAGAGAGAATGGGGTTCGCGCCAACGGTGAATAGTTTTTAAATGCGGTAACCTGCACCAGTTGAAGCATCAGTTGCTGACCCGACGACAGTGCCAGGCTGTAATTTTGTCCTTTACAGTTTTCAAAATCACTGCTCGCTAACAAGCTTAAATCGTATTTTTCCATTCCATCAAATGATATACCCCGTTGGTTTCGCTAATCATCTTAAATCCTAATCGTTCATATAGTCGCTTGGCGGGGTTAAAACTTTCTACATGAATTGTGAGCGGGAATTGTTTCCTTTTGGCTTCGCCGATTAAATCATTCAAAATCTGAGTGCCGATTCCCTGATTTTGCCAGGCTGGTAAAACAATAATATCAATGATTCTAATACTGCTACTACCAAAGTTCCAATCCACGTATAGGCGTCCTATGCATTGACCGTTCTTCTCTAAAATCCAGAAATCGGCTCCTATATAATTGTTCTGATAATAAGTATGCTGCGCTAGAAACTGTTGCAGTACAAAGGCTTGCTTTTCTTCATCGGTCCAACCCCAAACGGTAGCAAGCTCTTTTTCTCGTGTACTCCTATACACCTGGCAAAGAGCGTCCATATCGTCCTCTGTAATGGGTTTCAGTTTTAAGTTGGAAGCAGTCAGCATAAAATCCATATTCACGATTACTTATGAGCTATATGTCATGGCCTCTGTGGAAAAACCCCTTGAAGCGCTATGTTAAAATAGGTTACCAGATAAGGCTGTAAATTATTATGGGGTTGATCCCCCCCTGCCGGCGTGACAGCCACTGGATTCATCATCACATTGGGATTGCCAACGGCATATACATTTGAACCTGCTGACAACGCAATGCTGTTTCCTCCCGGTGCGCTCACCTCCCCAGGTAGCGGCGAAGCCCTCACTTGATGAGCGTGGTTAGGAATTTCCGATTGTAATAAAGTCACCATATCCGACCCGCCTGTTTCTCCCAAATCATGTAAAGAAAGCCCCGGGCCTTGTCCGGGATGCATAGGCGCTCGTCCTTGCAAATCAGGGAGCGCAAAATTAGACTTGCCATTTCCTCCGTAGGTGGTACCTAATAAAGAAAATAATGCTGTATTCTGCGACAATGGTAACAACTGCCCGTCGCACCAGGCCCAGCCACGGGGTGCAAAATTGAACGGGAATATTCTGATCTCGGCAACAAATGGATCCGCCATATTCTATAATATTTTGATATTTTAAAAGATATACTCACCTATTGAGCATCTAGCCTATGTGGGTGAGGGAAATATACCAAATAGCGAAATAATAAAATCTACACAGAGGTATGGTTGAAAGTTGGTGTGAGGTTGGCTACCACCCGTTGGGGTTATCGTATTGCTGTGCATGGCAACCGAGGGTACATCCGGAAAAAATGTAGAGGTTTGCGTAGACACGCCCAACAACGCATTCTTAGGACTCGAAGTATTAGCCAGTGCATTAGAAGCCAATATAGGATGACTATGAGCAGGTATCTGACCAGTAGTCAACGTAATTTCCTCAGCGCCTCCCGTTTCGGCCATTTGAAAACCATTCCCAACATGCAGAGGCAAGCGCCCCCTTAAATCGGGTAGCGCAAAAGTGGAATCTCCATCCCCTCCATAGGTTGTTCCTATTAACTGAAACAAGGTCTCGTTTTCGGATATAGCTAGAAGCTGCCCTTCACAAAAAAGCCACCCAGCTGGGGCAAAATTGCCTGCAAAAATTCTTATTTCACCAACATAAGGCTGTGCCATGATCTTAATCTTTTCTAATTAAAAAAATCCTATATGTATAACCTGATTAATTAGGCGACGGGAAAATGCCTTGTAAAGCAATACAAAAATTAATGGTTAGGAATGGCTGCATATTTAAATGTGCCTGAGAACCACCTACATTCCCTACGGTGCCCGCATTCATGGCGACCAGATTATTCTGTGAATTCTGATATAAATGGGTTGGCTTGGAACTGGCCAACGAATTACCAGCCGGATTGTTCACACTCGTAACCGGAGTTGCATTGTCCACTGCTTGAAAACCATGTATATGGGTAGGAAGCTCACCAATGGAAAGTGTATGCGCTTGTTCACCTCCACGTTCCCCCAAAGTATGTCCAGACCCTACATGCATGGGTACACGTCCTCTATAATCAGGTAGGGAAAAGTTTACTCGCCCATCCCCACCAAAAGTGGTTCCGAGCAATGCAAACAACGCCTGATTTTGATTAATCGGCAACAATTGACCGTTACACAATGCCCAACCTTTGGGCGAGAAATTAAAACTAAATAGTCGAATTTCGGAAAGGAAAGGTTCTGCCATATGCGTAGAGTTGAGTTTATTCTATGGTAATTGAATTAGGCAAGTCGACCCACCGAAGCTTTCTCGCTTGCTTTGAATACAGATGAAAGCAATAGTCTATTGCCCTGTACCAGCTTAAAATCCAAGGATGTAGTATCTTTACCGATACGAGTAATAAGCTCTAATCGGCCACCCAATGTTTGAATACTTCCCGAGACAAACTCTCTGGATTTACTCAAAACCGGAGTTACAAGTCTGGATAACTCAGCACGCTCTGGCTTTACGGACAAATTTCCCAAAGCCTGATTCAGTGCATCAAAGTGGTATCCTGAAAATGTTGCAGCACTTTTCCATATACCTGCGGGATTTTTTTGAAAAAACAAGGCACTCACATCAATAGTACCAGCATCCCCTCCTTCCAAAAACATAGGAAACATGGCTACACCTGATCTTCCTAAATAATAGAATTTATTTGTGGTATTGCGATAACCCAGATCCTTCCATTGTTTAGAAGTCGCGCTATATAAGTCAAGCAAGGGCTGGTCGTCTAGCAAAAAA
>CALGRQ010000064.1 GCA_937880795.1 uncultured Dyadobacter sp.
GACACCGGCCAAAAGACAGACGCCGTTTTTAAACCCTTTTCCTTGGCTACGCTAAATAACGTAGGTACCTTGATATTAGAATAGTCCCAAAACCACTTACCAGTTACGCCAAGCGGCTCCGAGGGATTGTTATAGTATACACCATGTTTCAATGGCTGAACACCGGTGATCATCGTCGTATGCGAAGGATAAGTAACGGTGGGAAAAACACCTTTTACGCCATCAGAATAAGCGCCCGTTTTCATGGCCTGGCGAAGATTCACCATGTTCCAGGATGCATCTTTATAAAACTCCGGACGCAGACCATCTATACTGATCAAAATAACGTGGGCATCTTGTGCCAATGCACTGGCAAAAGTGGCAACGGACAAACAAAAGACAGTGAATATTCTTTTCATGCTTATGGGAATAGGTTTTTTAAATGATTTAGAAGGAAATAAAGATGCATGTACAACAAAAAAGAGGGGCGTACATGCATTTACTCATGGTTTTAAAAAATTAGAAGGAATATCTCAGACCGAGCTGAACCTGGTATGGATTACCATTCAAACTAGAAACACCTGTGGAGTTATTCACGTTATACACAAACTCTTGTTTCTCGGCATCAAAGCCCTTGATCGAGTATAGATTCTGCTTACCCAGATTCGTACCAACACCCCATTCTTTGTTCAGCAAATTGGCTACATTAAATACATCTACCGAAGCCTCTATGCCATGCGATTTGTAGATCTTGAAACGCTTAGCCAAACGCAGATCCCACACGCCGTAAAAACCATTGATACCACCGTTACGCTCGGCCACCTTACCCATATTGTCTCGGATATAGTCTTTAAGACCGTTTTCAGCCTTAGGATTATCTAAAATGGTCTGTATACCCTTGCGAATATATTCCGGTGTTGCTGAACTGGATGGATCGTAGATATAGGCCAGGTCGTTAGACGACACAAAGTCGCCATTCATGTTTCCACTCACCGCCATGGAATAACGGGTGCCACCGATTCCCGAATAGCGGACACTGAAAGAAATCCCTTTAAAACTTGGGGCCGTTCCGTAAATCACTATTTTGTTCCGGAACTGGTTATTGGCATAGTACATCTTATTTAAACTGCGCGGATCATCAATCACCATCTGGTCGAGCGTGGCAGTATTCGCTACATTGCCGTTATAGGAAGTATTGTCCCTTGAATCATTCCAGGTGTAGGAGGCGGTAATTTCACCGTCACCAAAGTATTTGTAGGTACCATCTATCACCACAGCATATTGATTTTTCTTACCCTCACTAACCAGCTCCAATACCCGTCCCACTTGCGTAGACTTACGGCCATTTAGCCAATTGGTTGCACCATTTTTAACATTGATGGATTCGGCTGGAACATATACACCCCGATTCGCTTCTGCTGAAATCCTGAAAAACGGATCGTCGACCATGTTTCTGTCTATATCCATATAATTGTTACGTGCCCAGGATGCATAACCACTGATACCTACACGCATACGATCGTTGAAAAAATGATTGTAGGAAAAATTGGCTTTGTATACAACGGGAACTTTGGCATCCGGACTGTTGGTGTTAATGGTGAGCAGTCTTTCCACACCTGGTATATTAAACAATTCAGATCCAGGCGCTTTGGTTGGATCCTTTCTGTATCCTTCAAAGTCCGGTTTTGGCACCAGATTTCCTTGAATTTCCACAGAAGCCACGCGCGATCCGTCAAACAACATATTGTTGATCATTGAATAAGGATTCAGGTTCGAACCAAATACACCTGCACCAAAACGGATGATATCTTTACTTCTTTCATTAACATCCCATGTAAACTGTACTCTTGGCTGCAATTGCAAAGTATTGATGGCATTGTTGGTTTTAATACCCAGTTCATCATACACCACCTGACTAAAATTAGCTTTGTTTAAATAACGGATATTATCCAAACGCAAACCGGCCATCATGTCGAACCCAACGCCCAATTTAGTCTGCATTTGCGCATATAGGCCTGAGCTCAAGGAGTTCACGACCGAACTTGGATCGTCGCGCAGATTAATCTCACGTGCATAACGGTACGGTGTCATATTGTTAAAGTTCTCCATGCCCGTAAAATAGAACCTACCGTTCATTTCACTGCCATAGCGTGAGTGCATGCGGTTGTATTGAAGATCCACCCCAAAAGTGAAATTCACTTTTTCGGTATTGTAGTATACATTATTTACCAATTGTAACACATTTCCTTTAAACCATTCTGGTGCGAAACGCTGACCACCAATCTGAATGGAATTGAAATACGTGTTCTTACCGGATACCGACTGCACGTTTTCTACAATGGCACGAGGTATGTTTTCGCCAGGCAACAAGCTGTTTGGAATAATGGCTACGTCCTCATAAAAATGCTGAACCTTCACTTCATTAATCAATTTGGGGCTTAATGTTGAGCGAAGTGACATCATAAAACTGTTGTCAAACTTTTTACGATTGATATAGGATTCATAAAAGTTGATACCCGAGTTATCACCTTCAGATAAATTGTCCATTTCATATACCAGATTGTTACGCAACGTCAACAAATTTTTGGAGTTCAACTGCCAGTCTATACGTGCGAATGCGGCGTCGGTGGACTTGCTTTTAGCAAATGCACCATACTGCTGCGTGGAACTTAGTCCATACTTTTCTCTACCAATTTGCGAAAATAAATGAAGTGTTTCCTGAGTAACCCTGTTGGCAGCCTCATCCGCTTCAGACTGTATATTAGCAATATACAAAGGGCGGGAGTCGGACTGGCGGTCCCATGCTACAAAGAAATGTGCCCGATCCTTTTTGATGGGGCCGCCTAATGAAAATCCATACTGATAGGTAGAAAAATCCTGTACTCTTTTATTTCCTCTTAAATCATACGGACTTGAAAGCCAGTTGGTACGAGCAAATGTAAACGCACTACCCGAAAGCTTGTTCGTCCCCGATTTCGTAACTGTACTGATGGTCCCACCTCCTGCTCGACCGTTGGTTACGTCGTATTCGTTCGTAACTACTTTAAACTCACGAATAGCCTCCATAGAAATGGAATATGCGCCCGAGGTACTTCCCCCTGAAATGGTGCCCCGTGAGCTCATGCCATCAATTGTAAAATTGGTTGAGGACGCCAATTGACCACCCAAGCTCTGGCCATTACTCAATGGAGAAAGGTCAATTAATGAAGTAAAATTCCTGCCATTTACGGGTAGTCGGGATATATCCTTGGCCGTTATTGGTGTGGATGCGCCCAATGTTTCTACCTTATTTTTGAGTGAATTGGCAACAATTTCAACGGCTTGTAACTCATTGGCAGCCGTTTCCAGTGCAAAATTCACACGAAGCTGATCGCCCTGGTTTAGCGTATAACCGGTCTTTTTTTGCTCCCCGAATCCCAAATAGGAAACCATAACGGTATAGGGTGCCCCCAGCGGCAATTGCTTGATGATGTAATCACCTTTCGCGTCGGTTACGGTACCAGTCTGGAAACCCGTCGATTCATTTTTGACAATAACCGTAGCACCAATAATAGGCCCCGATTTGCCTTCCGAAATATTCCCAATCACAGTCGCCTGGTTGCCTTGGCCATACAACCGAAAGGACGTAATGAGAAACAATACACCCAACAGGTGTAGTCCGGTAATCAATTTTTTCATTTTGTGGAAAAATTTGTGTTAGTAATAGGAATTAAAAAAAGACTGAAGTTTTTGTATGAAAATGCTATGATTTCAAATGAAATACGTTTGGAAAGACACATTAAGGGATTCAACTATATAGTATATACGCACATGTCCATTCATGCCTCGATGCTTGTTTAATGGTATGGTTACCGACGTATATTTATCGAGTGCAAATGTAGGTTGGTAGTATTACCGTCTTGTTACGCAAAAGTTAACGTTCGGTAAAAACCATTATGGACATTACATACCAACCATGGATGAATAGGTTATCGTGGTGGGGGAAGCCGGTGGGCGATGTAATGAATTTCCTACATAAACTGTATAGGTTTCGCATTTATGCTAATAATCAGTACTTTGCAGGTATGTAACCGATCCTATACGATTCTAAATCACCCAGCCATGATTCCTGAAAATATTAGAGAAATTTATTACAACCACCAGGGAAACCTTATTCATAAATGGGATCATTACCTGGATGTATACGAAAAGTACTTTGCCTCTTATCGGGGTGAAACCGTCCATATGCTCGAAATCGGGATTTCGCATGGCGGTTCTCTTCAGTTTTGGAAAAAGTATTTTGGCGATAAAGTGCATATATACGCCATTGACATCAATCCCGACTGTCTCAAACTGCAAGAAGACCATACCACTATATTCATCGGCTCCCAAACCGACAGACAATTCCTGCAAGAAGTAATAAATCAATTGCCACCGCTTGATTTTGTGATCGATGACGGTGGACACACCATGGAACAACAGCGCGTATCTTTTGAAATGTTATATATGAAAGTAAAAAATGGAGGATACTATATCGTAGAAGATACACACACCTCCTACTGGGAACAATTTCATGGCGGCGTAAAAAGGCCCGGCTCTTTTATTGAAAAATCGAAGGACTTCATTGATTCGCTATATGAACACCATGTATTCGATAAAACTGAGATCATCATCAATGAAATTACCCAGCATATTCAATGTATATCATTCTACGATTCCATTGTGGTTTTCGAAAAATCCTTACGACCTAAACCATTTCACACGCAAATCGGGAAAAAGACCATCACCCCTTTTATACCCACCGATGAATACCAACCTAGTGAACCCACCTGGATGGATAAATTTTTATCCAAATTCAAAAAGAAAAAACCAGCTGTCATTCATCCGTTTGCAGCCAATGATGGGGGTATACGGGAAATAAAATAGTGCAAAAAAATAAGAAGCATCTATACAAAAAATGCAAGGTACCGCAGCGATACCTTGCATTTTTTGTCAGTGTGGCATTGCTTAAACCGTTGTTGGCTCCTCATAGCCCAGACTTCTTAATTTCCGGCGGGCAATGGTTAGCATTTCTTCTGAAAAAAGGGAATGAT
>CALGRQ010000065.1 GCA_937880795.1 uncultured Dyadobacter sp.
TTACCTCCTGTGGTATTGGGCTTGTTTTCTACACCATCCTGGACATTTGATGCCGGGGTTCCATCATTAATGAATGGATCCATTACCCAAAACTCAATGCTTTCAATATTGGCATTGTCAAAATCATTATCAGATGTGATGGCTCTACTGATTGCACCGAAATTCTGTTTTGGATTTTTTAAACGTCCATCATTCGTTAAGTCGGTATTATAGTTATACATCCCTCGCTCAGACGGGAAATAGGCAACATCCAAAATGTTTTGTGGATAGGTAACCATACCTGCAATGGAGCGGTTCGGGAAAATTTGCGTGGGCAAATATAGTTTCTCGTAATAGTTCGTATCAGTAGAACTGATATTTGAAGGCAACTGATAACCTCCACCCAGACCATTCTGGCCTCCAAAAATATTATCTACAGTATACGCTGAAATTTTAGCACGTTTGTAACCATACGCCAGGTCGTTACCAGGTCTACCTCCTGTAAACTTGGGTGGTACAGCAGCAACCCTCCACTTCTGAGGTTGACGTGCCAAATCATATACGGTGCGGGCTGCTTCAAAATCATCCACCAAAGAACGGTCATTCACGTCCTTAGAAACCCCTGGAAATAATTTGGCAAACTCTGCTTTAAACTGAATACTGGACATTTCCTTGGTTTGTATCAAAGGAAGTCTATCCAATAGCTTTGTCAGGAAAGGAACGTCTTTACGAAGATTAATATCAAACCCGATCATGGTATTATTAACGGGTTCATTACCGAGAGACACCCTGGTAAGGAAACCTGCCGGGCGTTCGCGGTATTTCATTGCCGTAAAACCGATACTCATGTCCCGATTTACCATATAGTCCAAACGAGTACCCAGTAGGGATCTGATCTGATTATTGAACATATCTGGGCGCTCATATTCAATGACGATTTCACGACCCGAATTCATCACACTTTGATTCAGGATCCTGACCCGCCCCAACTGCGCTTCCACGATATAGTCCGTACCAGGTGCTAGGGGAACACCACCAGAGGTAACAGTAACGGAAGTTTCTACTACCCCAAAAGGTAACTGAACCTCGGCTCCTGCACTTGATTGATATGATCCTTTGAGGAAGAACTTATTACGCTCAGTTATTTGCTGCGCATCAATCATGGTTGAGCGGTATAGTTCATCGAAAACATACTTGTTCCGAGCTTGCTCATTTCCTGCACCAAACTTGGCGGATAAACTTGATCCAAACGGTTCCAGCACGGGAAATATAATTCTACCCGTTTTGCTGTCTATCGTGATGCCTTCTACATAATCAAAGTTCCCATCCGGTTGTAAGTCATTTACGGGATTGAGCCGATCGAGGCCCATTAGACGGATCAACGGTATATTCGCCAGATCACTATCTTGTAATTGAGGATTATCCATCCCCGTCAAATCATCTTTATAAATAACTCTTAACTGAAATCCTTGCTTGTCAACCTGGCTAGTTCCCAAACTATAGACGTTCTTCATCATCAAATCCCACATAGGGAGTTTGGTATTGTTCCGAATGGTTGAAGATTTCAAAAGTTTAAGAACAATCACTTCGTTATCTGCACGCGCCTGATAGTCCTCGGTAAGTTCACCTACTTTATACGAACGTCCGTTTTGCGTATATTCATAAGCAACCGCAAGCACCTCGTCATTTCTAAGCGCTGTAGTTAAGGACATATACCCCAGTTGCGGATGAAAAACGTAGTCCCGATCTTGAACCAGCTTTTTGGCTCCCCGCAATAACTCATAGTCATTCGCTTTTTCAAGCCCTAATGATGCAATGGAAGTGTTGGTGTTATCCACCTCACGAAAAGCATCGCTTTTTTGAAGGGTGTTAAACAAACCATTGGCCGTGTTAGAAGCGGCCGAATTACCTATAATGGGTTGGAGATTAGGATTGGCATTTTTATAAGGTGCAGGTTCGGCAAGATCGGCGAAACCCACTACGTTACGCAAAGACTCGGTAGTTGTAGTTCTGTTGGTAACATATACCTCCATACGGGTAATGTTAACTCCAGAGGTAATGGTGGGAGTATTGGTTAAGGACTTTTCGTAAATATTTCTAAAATACTGAGACAAGAAGAAATTTCGGTTTTCATCATAGGTATCAGCACGAATCTCAAATTCTCTTCCTTGTGCTCCTCCCCTCAGTACAGTACGTTCCTTACTAGACTTTTGCTGTGAAGCTACCACCGAAGCTTTAAGTCTACCAAATTGAAAATCTGTCCGTAAACCAAACAGATTTTGAGCTCCTGGAATTAACTGGCTATTGATTGCCCAGTTGATATTTCCAGCCTCAATTTTTTTAATAAAACTTTCTTCAGGGTTTTTATAATTAAGTTTTACCGCATTCTCAAAGTTAAAATTAGCTTTTGTATCAAAGTTGGTTTGAAATCCCAACATATCGCCCAGCCGCGCATCAAAGTTGATGTTGATCTGTTCATTGAAAATAAACTGGGTATTTCTTCTTTGACGAATCGGTATCGTTGGATTGTCCAAAAACTGATGCATAACCCCAAGATCCAGGGATACGAAACCGGTTGGTTTAAAGTTTAGAAAGTCATCTCCTAAGAGCTTCGAAAGAGCAGGTGGCACATCAAGTTTGGGCAATAATCCCCTTGCACCTCTGCCACCCTGTCCATCTTGCCTACCCGCATATTCCTTCAACAAACTACGAAATGCACGCTGTTCCTGTACCTTATCATATTGATCAAGTTCCATTCCTTCAGGAGCGCGGTAGTCTAATTTCCCAGAAGGTGTCTGTATTTGCTCGGTTACTGAAACCTTTCCAGTACTGTCCAATATAATATCAGTTTTGATATTGGCCGGATCTCGTAAATACAGCGGTGACTGTGGGCGAGGTTGTACAAAGCGATTGGAATAATAATCCTTCCATCGCGTCACTAGCTGATTTCCTGATTTTTTTAGGGCATTTTTTGAAGTGTCTTCCGGAATAGTATCCTCCAACATTACAAAATCGGGCCGGAGATCGGAATGGGCCACGTTGTCCACCGAAACTGTAGCTAGTGCCACCGCACAGGTTGATAGGGTGACCGCCTTAAAAAGTAGAGAGTAAATTGTTGACGACAAAGCTATTACCGGTATTTAGAGAAGGTTTGTGGTGCGATCCGTTTCATCATTACATTGCAAGATTCTAATCTACCAATGGTCCTAAAATAATCATTATTTTATCACACTTAACGAAGAGCCAGTTTAATTAATTGCTCGACATTTATATCGTTCCCTTCCCTTTTTAGAATTGAATCCAAACTTTTTTCAGCAGTTGCCTTAGGTATACCTAAAGTTACCAATGCTGCCAACGCTTCGCTCCGCAAAGTATCCGACTTGTTTCCAGTCGTTTTTATACCCGGAGAAACACCCCACTCTTCCTTTTTTATCTTATCTTTTAGTTCTAAAATAACCCGCTGAGCTGTTTTAGATCCTATTCCTTTAATCGACTGAATTAATCTAAGATCCTCGTCTACTATACCTTGTCTAATTTCGTTAGAGGATAACGACGACAGCATAACCAATGCAGTAGAAGGTCCAATTCCTGAAATTCCTACCAGATCGAGGAATAGTTTCTTCTCATCGGACAACCAAAATCCATACAGGACATGGGCATCCTCACGAATATTTAAATAAGTAACCAGTTTGCATCGCTCACCGATTTCGGGTAATGCGGTATAAGTTTGTAGGGAGATTCTGACTTCATACCCTATTCCATTAACGTCAATAATTGTGTAAGCGGGGTCCTTGTAAGTAACTGTTCCGTTAACGTATGCAATCATATAACCTCTTCCGTGTGTGAAAATAACTTCTAGCTAGAAATGATCAATTTCTGGCCAGGCTTAATTCCGTTACCTCTAATTTTATTGGCCTTCTTCAACTGATCAATCGCCAAACCATATCGCTGTGAAATTGTCCACAATGTATCTCCGTGTTGCACGGTATGATACCTCATTTTCAAATTTCCATTTTTTTCGTATTCCTTTTCCGATTTTTCTACTTTATCAACCTTCTCTACTTTTGAGCTCGCAGAGGCTATACGTGTTTCGATAGGCACTACTTCACGAACTTCTTTCATTATCACAAGTTTTTGTCCACCTCGGATATTACTCTTGCTAAGACCATTCCACTGCTTCAGTTCCGCTACGGTTACACGGTGTTTTTTCGAAATCGATAATAAAGTCTCCCCTCTCCTTACAGTATGGGAAGTTTTTTTATTCTTCCTTATCGTTTTGGTGGATATAGGCTCCTCAGTTTCCTCTTCTTCCGCAAAATCATCAGTACGAGCCACGGCGTATGGGAATGCAGAAACTTTTGCCAGCGTGTCTTTCTTACTGCTATCGGCCACAGCCAGCATTGCATTTACCGGCAATACCTTTCTGGTACACGAATCCATAATCATAGATCGATTGCTCAGCAAATGGGTATATCTAACACTGGGCACACGGAGCACAAAGTCACGCGTACGATCAGGAAGTATTGTTTTTGTAATGGATGGATTGAGTTTCCCCAGTTCCTCAAAATCTATTCCGGAATTGTTACAAAACGCAACTAGGTCGATATAACCATTGATGTGAATCGTATCATTAGGAATTTGATATTCTGGATTTTCAGCAAAAATCCCGTGGTCGTTACCGTAATTCATCATATAGGCCATGGCTACAAACTGCGGAACGTATGAGCGTGTTTCACGTGGCAATGAATTGTATATGGTCCAAAAGGTTGTTCCTCGCGATCGGCGCATAGCGCGTTTCACATTGCCCGGACCCGTATTGTACGAAGCCAAGGCTAATTCCCAATCTCCGAAGATTCGATATAATTGCTTTAAATACTTACAAGCAGCTTCTGTTGCCTTTACAGGTTCAAAACGCTCATCTATATAATTATCTTGATACAGACCGAACTCTCTCCCTGTCGCCGGCATAAACTGCCATAAACCTCCCGCTTTGGCTCGTGAAATTACAGTTGGGTTTAAGCCAGACTCGATCATGGACAAATACTTCAACTCTTGAGGCAGACCATGCTCGGCAAGCTTTTTCTCGTACAATGGAAAAAACAGATGTTTTTTTTCCATCATGGACTTTGTGAAACTTGCTTTCTTGTAGATAAAGTATTCTACAAACTCGTGTGAAGCTTTATGATACGTAAGTGGTATCGACTTTTCCAACTTTGAGAATCGCTCTCTTAAAAGTTGCTCTGGAACCCCCGGATTAGCACTAAGTTCTTCAACAGCCGGTAAATTGTAAAAAAGAGAATCTGATAATGTCCCATCTCTCAACGTATCAGCC
The DNA here is from genome assembly GCA_937880795.1 of uncultured Dyadobacter sp. Lineage (GTDB taxonomy): Bacteria > Bacteroidota > Bacteroidia > Cytophagales > Spirosomataceae > Dyadobacter. The sequence continues at coordinate 5,312 of CALGRQ010000065.1, forward strand.
TCAAGGCTTGTCTCCTGCTGGACAGGTAAAACTGCTCCAAACGATAACAAAGACACATTGCACAACCCAAAACACACGGCCCCTAGCCACATTACTTTTTTAGAAATCTTCATCAATTACTTTTTTTGAAGTTTAATCAATTCCCGGTTTATCTGGTCTATATCGGCCAATAGCCGAGACTAACGCCTCCATACATTTTATGCATGAAAATTACCCTGATGAATCAGATCATCTCGAAACAATTGTAATTACAGATATTTAAATAGCTGTTAAGCTATGGTATATGGATTTCACTTCGAAATTGGTGAAGTGCTTACCATATTTCTTCAAGACATTTATCAAAAAAATCTGCTAGGCAGAAACAGCTACATTATCTTTTGCGGTAACACCTGATAAATAGCCTGCAAAAGACAGCATTTTGGCCTCATCAAAAGCAGTTGCCATGATTTGAACACCAATAGGCATTCCATCCTGATCCACACCATTCGGTATTGAAATGGCCGGACATCCTACAACATTGGCTTGTACTGTAAAAATATCAGCCAAATACATTTGTAAAGGATCCTCCGTTTTTTCACCCAAAGTAAAGGCGGTCGTAGGTGTTACAGGTGAGAGCAAGAAATCGAACTTCTCGAAAAAACGTTGTGTTTCCTCCCGCACCAATCTTCTAACGCATTGCGCCTTTGTATAGTATGCGTCATAATAACTAGCACTCAAAACAAAAGTACCCAGCAAGATACGCTTCCTTACTTCATCACCAAACCCTTCGGTACGCGAAAGCTTATACATCGATTCCAGATCCTTACTTTCTGCCGAACGGTGTCCATATCTTACACCGTCAAACCGAGACAAATTAGAACTTGCCTCCGCCGTAGTCAATATATAATAAGTGGGCAAGAGGTATTCCAGCAGTGACATCTCCACCGGCTCTACTTCATGACCATCTTCCCTTAGCTTATTTAATAAGTCAATCGTATTTTTTCGTATTTCAGGAGCAATCGATTCACTTTCAATTGAGTCTTTCAAATAGCCAATTCTGGCTTTTCCGGACCAACTCTTTTGAGTTGTATACGTTGGCACCTCTTTGGACGATACCGTGCTATCAAACTCGTCATAACCAGCCATTACCTCAAGAAGCAAAGCTGCATCTTCCACGCTTTTGGTGATAGGGCCTATGCAATCGAATGATGAAGCATAAGCGATTAACCCCCAACGCGAAATACGTCCGTACGATGGTTTTAAACCTACAACGCCACAAAATGCAGCGGGTTGCCTAACCGAGCCCCCGGTATCACTACCAATAGAAGCATGACATAAGCCTGCCTGAACAGCTACTGCCGATCCACCTGATGAACCACCAGGAACTTTCGTATTATCAGCAGCATTCAGTACCGGGCCTAACGAGGAATTTTCGTTTGAAGAACCCATGGCAAATTCATCGCAATTTTGGCGACCAATCACAATAGCATCCTCATCCAACAACCTCTGCACAGCCGTGGCGGTATAGGGAGCCTCATAGGATTTCAGTATCTGACTACCAGCCTGCAGTGCATGCCCCTTGTGCGATAAAACATCTTTAAGCCCTACCACAAGTCCCGCAAGACGTCCGGCAGTACCATTTTTTAGCTTTTCATCAACACAAATTGCCTGCGCTTTTGCTTCTTTGTCATATACATCAACAAAAGCATTCAGATGAGCCTGAGAAGAAATTTTATCCAGATAATGATCCACCAACTGCACACAAGTCACCCCTCCTTCACGCAAGTCATTCTGAATTTCCGTCAGCGTCAAATACTCTTTCAATGTAATATTTTTTGTAGGATTACTAATAAAGAATCAGAGCCAATAAGTTGACACTTAACGGCTCTGCCTGCACTATTTCAATAAAACAGAAGACTTATTTAGGGTCCTCCATGCTTTTTTCGATGTTCTCTTTTACGTCTTTGGTAGCGTTTTTAAATTCATTGATACCTTGACCCAAACCACGCATAAGCTCTGGAATTTTCTTAGCACCAAAGAATAGTAAAACGAATAACGCAACCAAAAATATCTCTTGACCACCCAATCCCATAAATGCCAAAACGCTTACTGATTCCATATCTATTTTCTTTTTTTATGTTTACAAAAATACTTATTTCTTTCTAAAGAACTAAAAATCTACCCTACTTTATCCTATATTAATTGTTTTTTCATTCTTTTCCCACTCGCTGAATTTGCTAATATCATTACCAATGGTTTTAATTAACCAGATAACCAAGGCCACATCATCGGTAATACCAATAACGGGTAAAAAATCAGGAATGAAGTCTATGGGGGAAACAAAATAAAGCAAAACAGCTACCACGGACACCAAACTTTTCCAGGGTAACCCTTTGTATTCGCCCGATGCACTTGCTTTAATCATTCGGATCAACAACTTACCCTGAGCTTGAAACTCAGCCATATTTCCCGCAAAACCTACTGTTGTTAGCTTCTGCATGACTTGCTTAGCCAAATCCAGCAGCCGCGTCGTATTACCTGCATAACGCCCTGCCTTACCTGTGGCCTTCCGAAAGAAAACCGATTGTAAAATTTTTGCTATTAACGACTCATTATTCATCTTCTCTAAGAAAAAGTGATTAGTTTACGCAATATAACCATCTAATGATTCAAAAAATTGCACCTTCCATCGAGACATATTACTTTTCCATTGAAAAATAATATTGTTTATGGTTTTAACAGAATATGTATCCTATTTTTAGGATGTCATTTGAAACATTAACTTCTTAACATTAAATGTATTATTTATGAAGATTACCGTCGTAGGAGCAGGAGCCGTGGGCGCAACCACCGCTGACAATATTATTCGTCGTGAATTGGCAGAAGAAGTCGTTTTATTGGATATTAAAGAAGGAGTTAGTGAAGGGAAATCGCTAGATATGTACCAAACCGCTGCTTTGCTTGGTTTCAACACCAAACCTATCGGTTCTACAAATGATTATGAAAAGACCAAAGGGTCAGATGTTGTAGTGATTACGTCTGGACTACCACGTAAGCCTGGCATGACACGTGAAGAGCTGATCGGTATCAACGCAGGAATTGTCAAAGGTGTAACCGAAAACATTCTAAAATACTCCCCTAAGGCAATTATTATCGTGGTTTCAAACCCGATGGACACCATGACATACCTTGCCCTCAAAGAGTCGGGTATACCTAAAAAGCGTTTAATAGGCATGGGTGGCGCATTGGATAGTGCACGCTTTAAAACATATCTGGCTATGGCAATGGACGTTTCCCCACTGGATATACATGGAATGGTTATTGGAGGACACGGAGACACAACCATGATACCATTAACCAGGCTAGCTACCTATAACGG
>CALGRQ010000066.1 GCA_937880795.1 uncultured Dyadobacter sp.
CTTTAACTATTCTCAGGCCATACCGGCCATCAAAAGTGGTTTTTACCCTAATACGATCAGTACGGATTTGCACACCGGAAGTATGAACGGATCCATGAAAGACATGCTCAGCATCATGACCAAATTCATGAACATGGGAATCGATCTTCCTACCGTCATCAAAGAAAGTACCTGGGCACCTGCACAGGTGATTAAGCGAGAAAATCTGGGCCATATATCAGAAAATGCCATTGCCGATGTGGCCATTTTTTCCATGCGCGAAGGCAATTTTGGTTTCTATGACAAAACGGGATATAAAGTAGAAGGCAAGCAAAAACTGGAATGTGAGATGACGATCAAAGGAGGAAGCATTGTATACGATTTGAATGGTATAGGACTCAAAACGGCCACAAAATAGGCTACCTAAAATAATCATTAATGCAGTACGAGCGCTGTTGTGAACTCTGAATAAGCATGATAAAACCGAAGATTAGTTTCTCTTGTATTTTGGTAGGCATTGCATGCATTGCTATTTCGGCAATACCTCAATATAGCCACTACACTCAGGACCGGTGGAAGGCACCATCTTGGGCAGATACGCTCAAAACTCCGTTTCACAGAGAGCCCCTTACCCTCGCAAACGGTGAGGAGCTATTTGGTCTATACTGTGCATCATGCCATGGCGACACCGGTTATGGTGACGGAGCTGCAGGCGGCGCACTGGGGCAAAAGCCAGCCAATTTCCACGACACGCTCGTCAGCAAACAAAGCGACGGTGCCCTATATTGGAAGCTATCGACAGGGAACGGAAACATGCCTCCATTTCAGGATGTATTTACGGCGGAGCAGCGCTGGCAACTTGTAGCATACCTCCGAAAATTGACCGATTCTGAATAACCGCCTAGACCTATACACGATGCAAAATCGATTGAAAATCAATTTTATACTGAATACGCTGCTCATTATTCCTTTTGCAGCTTTTGCACAAAGCGGACGCGACCAACCTACGCTAACACCTCGCGTATTAAGAGACGACCTCAAAGTAGAAGCTTTCATGAAGGTAGAACCCGAAGCGGTTCGTCTGATCGTGCATCCCGTGCAGGGCAAAATGTACTATACCAGTTTCGATGGTGATGTATATCGGATTGATAACAATGGCGATCAACCCACCAGTGTAAAAATATTGAGCGCCACTGACCACGGCATTACCCGCTTGCAAGGCGCAGCTTTCCATAAAAACACCTTGTTTTTGGCAGGAAATATCAATGTTAACAACAACAAGGGCAATAAGGGTAGAATGGTCCGCTATGAAATCCTGCCCGACGGGTCAAAGCCTGAAATGTCGGTGGTATTTAATACTGTTGAGTACGGTGCCAACAAAACCACATTCGATCACGGTTGGAATGCTTTGGAAATTAGTCCAAATGGCAAGTATATTCTGGTAAACTCAGGCGCTCGTACCGATCATGGCGAGGTACAAGACAATGGAGGTATATACCCCAACGCCCGAGACAACGCCCTTACCACCAAAATATATCGTTTCCCCATCAAAGCCAAGGATTTGCTACTGGAAGACGATACGGAAAAGCTAAAAAAGAAAGGATTTATATACGCTGAGGGAATCCGCAATGCCTATGATATGGCATTTGACAAGAAAGGAAACCTTTTTGCCGTGTCCAATTCGGGCGATTACGACCACCCGGAAGATATGTTTTGGGTGCGAAAAGGACACCACTACGGCTTTCCCTGGGTGATGGGTGGCATACCCAACCCGCAACAATACCCCGACTGGCAACCCGATCCTGCAAAGGATCCATTTCTCAGCAAATTTGCCTTTGCCTGGCTAATGAAATACTTTCACAACGACCCCCAATTCCCCCAACCTCCCGCTGGCGTAAAGTTTACACCGGCTGTTCAAAACTTGGGGCCCGATGCGAACGAGTACCGCGATCCTAAAACAGGAGTTGTAATGGATGGCGATACAACGGGCTTCACCGTAGGTACATTCAACGCCCACTCTTCTCCACTAGCCCTCGTGTTTGACGTAAACCATACGCTATCGAAGGATTTTAAGGGAGATGGCTTTGTGATGCGCTATGCCGGCGGTGGTAGAAAGGGTGCAGTAGATCCCAATCCGTTAAAAAGACAGGGGAAAGATTTACTTCATTTAAAAATGATTTACGACAAGAAAACAGATAATTACCAGGTAAAAACCACGCGCCTGGTGGACAACTTTACCAGCCCAACCGACGCCGTAATCAATGATAACCATATGTATATCATTGAGTATGGTGGTAAGCAAGGTGGCAACAAATCGGGAGGAACCTTATGGAAAATCACATTCCCAAAAGATAACTGATCATAAAAACCTTAAATTGATATATAACAAATCCAAAACAACCAGTATATGAAAACGGAGAGAAGATCAATCATTAAGAAATTATTTGCTTCCATTGCCGGAGTTGCGGGACTAGGTACAGTGGTTAAGGCGGAAGAAATTCAGCCAGAAAAAGAGGTAGGCAATATTACAACCGTGCAGGATGTACCCTTATTTTCAGGCCATACCAAACACAATGGCTTAGTATTTATTGCCGGTAAAGGAGCCCATTTCGATGGCGACATCACTGCTCATACCAAGCATGTTCTCGACGAACTAGAAAAAGAACTCATTGCAGCAGGTTCATCCATGAGCAAGGTTTTGAAATGCAGCGTATTCCTGCACGACCTTAACGACTATAAGGCAATGAATGAAGCCTATAAAGGTCGATTTGGCAACAAGCCACCTGTACGAACCACTGTGGCTGTTTATGGTGGCGTGCCCGGCAACTCACTTGTCGAAATTGATTGCATCGCTTACATATAGGATACTTCCAAATTATACACACTCAAGTCATCTCACCGAAAATATCATTGTGTTTTCGGTGAGATTGAGCTAGTATCCGGTCGACCTGCTCACGATAACCATCCGCTCAATGTTTATTGATAAAAAGAAAAATACTCTATCAGAAAATGAAATTCTGTTAGACCTCTGGCAACAAACAAAAACCGGAGACCGCACCGCATTTTGTTTTTTGGCGGATAAGCTTTACCGGACACTATTCAACTATGGAACCTGCTTCACCCAGGACCGTGAATATCTGAAAGATGCCATTCAGGAATTGCTCTTGCATATTTGGGAGAAAAGACAATCTATCAACATACAATTCGTGACCATATACTTCATACGGGCACTACGGAATCAGCTTTTACAGGAATATCGGCGAAGGAAAAATCCATTCCTCAATATCGACGATTACGACGAAATTACGGACCATCAAACCATTGAAACCGCAATCGAGGATATTGAAACTTCCTCAGCCCATGAGCGCGTGGTTAAATCTGCCATTCATCAACTTCCCAAACGACAACAGGAAGTCATATTTCTGAAATTTTACAAAGAAATGAACAACGAGCAGATCGCCGATTTGATGCAAGTCAATAAACAGTCTGTTGCCAATTTACTTTTTAAAGCCATTACCTCTCTTAAGAGCCAAATTCATTGGATAGGCCAGTGGTTATTCCTTATTTATTTCGCCACAAATTAATCTGTCACTCGTTTTTTTAACCGATACCTTTCATCAAAAAAAATAGAAAATAAATACGCATAATAGAGTATCAATCAACAAAATATACATCCTTCATACAAAGGACCAATATGAACCTCGGATTCCTATGAAAGCGTACCGCACCATGTCACCGGAAGAAATAGCAAGTGATGAATCCTTTCGTCTCTGGAAACTATCGGGCGACAAACAGGCTGCATTTTTTTGGAAAAACTGGCTCTTGGAAAATCAAGATAAAGCGGATCTGATCGAAGCCGCCGGGCGTATACTAGACCACGTATACAATCATTTTGACCAAATTAGTGATACTGAAATCGAAACTGAAATACAGCGACTATCCAACACTCTGGATAATCATGATGACCATTCTTACCAAACTCGTTGGCAGCTACCAACCCGATGGCTCCAAATCGCGGCTTGTATTACGGTCCTACTCGGTTTGAGTTGGTGGTTTCAGTATAAAAACGATTCTCCTGCCACCCATCAATCGCTTTCGCAGCACCTAATCGACCAAAGCAAGGAACCTTTTTTACGTATTACCAATGATACCGATCACCCTAAACTTGTTTCGTTACACGATGGAAGTACGGTGCTGCTCCATCCAAAAAGCAGTTTAAGTTACCCGGGAACCTTTTCGCCGACTAAGCGAGAAGTTTTTTTAATGGGAGAAGCCTTTTTTGAAATAGCAAAAAAACCAGAACAGCCCTTTTATGTATATGCTAACAACTTGGTAACCAAAGTATTGGGAACCAGTTTTATTGTACGTGCTTTTGAAAGTGATAAGAATGTAAAAGTGGTGGTTAAAACAGGCAAAGTTTCCGTTTTTGCCCTCACCGACGAGAATATCAAAACCCAACAGGCGGATAACAATCTGGGGGGGATGGTCCTCACGCCAAACCAGCAAATTGTATTCTCTCAAAAGGATCTACGTCTCACAAGAAGCCTTATAGCCGACCCTGCATTACTTAAATTACCCATTCACAGTCAATCATTTAAGTTCAAAAACACCCCCATTAAAGATGTGTTTTCGGCCTTAGAAAATTCCTATGGGATTAAAATACAGTTTGACGAAGAAATTATGAAAAACTGTTTCCTCACAGCCGTTTTAACGGACGAGCCGCTCTTCGAAAAAGTAGACTTGATATGCAGGACCGTAGATGCTACCTATGAACAACTTGACGCCAACATTATCATTTACAGCAAAGGTTGCAAAGCCATAAGTCAGTAACCCGTCATACCGCTATACATCACGAATATATCATTCCGTAACTCATTTTAATATTCCCAAACCGACCCCGCTTATGATAAAATTAAGATACTAAGCATCCATAAAAAAGTCGATGATGCGCCAACACCACCGACTATAAAGTCCCATTTGCAAGATTGCTACACCTTCCGCATTGCTGCGGTTACCATGGAACTACTTTGCCGAATTACGAAAAACGACAAGCCCAAAAATATGTCAAAAACCATTCATTTTCAACTCGCTTTACAGAAAGTCATGCGTCTGAGTCTGTATCAAGCTTTTCTTGCCATAGTTTTTACCACGCTGGTTCACGCCAACGAAGTGAGTGGTCAAAGGTTACTTGATCAAAAAGTAACCCTACGGCTATCACAGGTAGAGATGGATAAGGTTCTTGAGAAAATTGAAACAAGCACACGGGTTAAATTCATGTATAACCCACAAATTTTCAATAAACAAAAAGGCTCTTTTCACTTTCAAAATGAAATGCTATCAGAAATCCTTAAAAGGATTCTCGCTCCATACCATGTATCCTATGAAGTAGTACAAGACCGAATTATATTAAAGCCCGAAGCCAATACAACGGAAAACAAATCTGCGCCCAAAGAAGCGCCAAAAAAAAACATCTCCGGAAAAGTAACCGATGAAACGGGCAGCGGGCTTCCAGGAGTAAGTATTTTGGTAAAAGGCACACAAAAAGGAACCTCCACAGACGCGGATGGTAAATATACGATCGATCTTTCCGATCAGGAGCTTGGCAACGCGGTTCTCACTTTCAGCTTTGTAGGCTATACCTCCCAGGATGTTCCAGTAAATGGCAAATCAGAAATAAGCATACAGCTAGCTCCTGAGTCCAAATCGCTGAATGAGGTCGTCGTGACGGCCCTGGGAATTTCCAAAGAGAAAAAGGCGCTCACCTACGCAGTGACGGAGGTAAAAGGAAGTGAGTTTACACAAGCGCGCGAAACCAACGTGGCTAATGCGCTCACTGGTAAAATTGCTGGGGTGAATGCAACAGGTATGTCTACCGGTCCGGGTGGATCAAGCCGGATCATCATCCGCGGCAACGGTTCTTTGAGCGGCAACAATCAGCCCCTATATGTCATTAACGGCATGCCTATGGACAACGGTGTTCCGGGTGGCGGAAATAACTCCGACGGAAATGGAAACAATACCGACCGCGGGGATGGCATTGGAGGTATCAACCCCGATGATATCGAATCCATTAGCGTACTAAAAGGTGGACCGGCAGCAGCACTATATGGTGCACGTGCCTCCAATGGCGTAATATTGATCACCACAAAAAAAGGGGTTGCCCAAAAAGGGATTGGTGTTGAGTTCAACAGTAATGTCTCGGTGGAAAGTTTATCCATCATCCCCGACTGGCAATACGAATACGGGCAGGGTGTCGACGGCGTTAAACCCACGTCTCAAACCATTGCAAAAAGTACAGGCAGGTTATCATTCGGAGCCAAATTAGATGGTTCGCCCGTTATCCAGTTCGACGGCCAAACCCGTCCATATACGGCTCAAAAGGATAATTTGAAAAATTTTTACAGAACAGGAACCAACTACGTCAACTCCATTGCCTTCACAGGAGGAAATGAAACTGTCAATTTCCGTTTTGGATTAAACAATACGTCCTCCAACAGTATCGTACCCAATTCTAGTTTCAACCGGAGAATCGCAAATTTGAATGTCAATGCAAATCTGGGTAAAAAGCTAAGCATTGAGACAGTTGTTCAATACAATATTGAAAACGGTCATAATCGTCCCAAGGTAGGTTACGCCGACTATAACCCACACTGGGCAACGCACCTCATCGCTAACACCGTTGATATACGTAATCTGGCACCCGGCTATGATGAAGCCACTGGAAAGGAAGTGGAATGGAACCCCGTACCTGCTGCTCCAAACCCCTATATGGTTACCAATAAGTTTAAGAATGATGACCGCAAAAACCGTTTTCTCGGACAGGCAAATATCAAGTACGACATTCTGGAAAACCTATTTGTAAAAGGTAGTGTCAGTCAGGATTATTACAATTTTAATTATGAGTTCATTGTACCTACCAACAACGCCTTCCAACCGCTAGGTGTATACGAAGCAAAGAAAATTACTTCTTCTGAAACCAATGGTATGCTCACACTCAACTACGCGAAGAACTTTTTTGAAAATCTAAGCTTTTCTGCGCTCGCAGGTGGGAACATGCAACGTAGTATTTATGACCAAACCGCCTTCAATGGGACAGAATTTACGATTCCCTACTTTTATAGCTATACCAACCTAGCCACATCTATCACTACACCAACCTATTCCAAAAGCGGCATTAATTCCTTGTTTGCTTCTTTTGACATAGGTTACAAAGGACTTGCCTATATAACCATGTCGGGGCGACAAGACTGGTTTTCTGTTTTGAATAAATCCAGCAACAGTATCTTCTACCCGGCTATTGGCGGTACGCTTATTCTCTCCGATGCGTTTAAATTACCCACCGCCGTCAGCTTTGCAAAACTACGTGCATCCTGGGCACAAGTGGGTGGTGCCAATGTATCGGCTTACCAAATTTACCAGAGCTACGCGATGGCACAAGGAGGACACAATGGCCGGCCGGTGCAACAGTTGGGCTCTTCCCTGGTTCCAAATCCTGACTTACGGCCGCTCACCTCTACGACTTCGGAAGTCGGTTTAGAAGCTCGCTTTCTACGCAACAGAATGGGTTTTGATGTAACCCTATACCATCGTAAAACGACAAACGACATCGTGCAAAGCTCCATTGCGGCTTCATCGGGCTATACATCAGCCCTACTAAACGTTGGAGAACTGAGTAATAAGGGTGTCGAACTCCTAATCTCAGGAACCCCTGTGAAACAGGACAATTTCAACTGGGATGTTAGCTATAACATGGCTTACAACAAAAGTGAAATTATTAAACTCGCTGATGGCCTGAACAGCCTTGCCATAGGCGACGGCGTTGGTGGAGGACGAATCAACAACGTTGTGGGCGGTACTTACGGCGAGGTTTGGGGATATAAAAAACTTACTGATGACGCTGGTAACGTTGTATACAACACCGCTAGCGGATATGCCGTGCGTGGCGATTTGGTGAAACTGGGTAACGGAATTCCACCTTGGACCATGGGGATCACCAATACGTTCAAATACAAAAATTTCTCATTGAATATACTGGTCGATGGGAAGTTTGGCAGCATTGTTTACTCAAACATGTACCAGTATGCCTACCGCTTCGGTTTACCGAAGGAAACATTACCAGGTCGTGAAACCGGAATAACAGTAGCGGGAGTAACACCCGAAGGTGCACCTTTCACCAAAAAATGGGAGCAAAAAGACGTAGACACCTACTACGATAACGATAAAAATTACACGGCGATGTTTACGTTCAACAACGACTTCGTCAAACTCCGTCAGGTTATTCTCAGCTATAACTTACCGGTTAACCAAATGTCCTTCCTAAAACTGCAATCAGCATCGGTTTCGCTGGTTGGCCGCAATTTATTGCTGCTCTATAAGGACAAAAAGAATAACTATTTCGATCCTGAATCCAGCTATTCCAATGGCAATGCACAAGGTCTGGAAGCTTTTGGTGTACCCAGAACCCGTAGTATCGGTATCAATCTGACTGTAAAGTTTTAATCATTAAATGGTATAGTGAGCATGAAAAATTTACTAAAACTATTCTACTTCTTTCCACTGGTACTTCTTTCTACGTCCTGTGATCATGGTTTTGAAGAAATGAATGTCAATCCAAATGCATCGGTTACGGTGGTACCAGGCTATCTTTTTACACGAGCACAACTGGCAGCTGTCAGCAATAATTTTACAGGAGGAGCCTATCATACCATTGCAGGTGCCATGCAGCATTTTTCGACCTATAAAGAAGTCCCTGCCGCTGGTGATAAATATTTCAATTACACCCAGTCTACCGGAAACTGGGGAATGTATGGCGGAACGGACCTAGCCACACAAGGAGCTGTAATCGATATAGAACAAGTCATTGATGCTGTAAGCAAGGTACCTGCCGATATCAATAAATTGTCCACAGCCCGGATATGGCGAGTATATATGTATCACCGGCTCACCGACCTGTATGGGGACATCCCCTATACGGAGGCAGGGAAAGGTTTGAAAGAAAAAAACTACACTCCCGTGTATGACGAACAACCGGCCATATATGCCGATATGTTCAAAGAACTGGAACAAGCCATTGCTGCTTTCGATCCAGCCCAGCCGACCTTCGGCACATCCGATTTAATGTATAACGGAAACATTGACAAGTGGAAAAAGTTTGGCTATTCCCTCATGCTCAGGTTGGGTATGCGATTGACAGAAGTTGATGCCGCATTGGCCAAAACATGGGTTCAAAAGGCCATTACAGGTGGCGTAATTCAGGATGATGCAGACATTGCGTCAATTGCCTATGTAGATGGTTCGATCACGGCCAGTCGTAATTTTATAGCCAGCGGTTTGATGAGTGCCGACTATATCACACCGGGAGGCGATAATGTAGAGGGGGGCAAATTGGCAAAAACTTTGATCGACCACTTAAAGGCAACACAAGATCCTCGTTTGAACGTAATTTCAATTGTGTGGATACCCTCCGCCGACGGTAAAACATTCACGGCCGACACCACTACTTCGCTTCAAAAAGGGATGCCCAATGCAGCTTTCAACAGTTTACCGGCCGATTTTAATTCGTATTCCGAACCCAACCCCAATACTGTTTTGAAATATAGCGCTCCGCTGCTGGTATTCACCAATGCAGAGGTACACTTACTACTAGCCGAAGCTGCTGTGAGAGGCTGGTATAGTACGCACAGTGCAGAGGAATCGTACCAAAATGCCGTTCGAGCTGGCATGAAACAGTGGGCCTTATTCGGCAATGGAGGGGTTATCTCTGAAAACAAAATAAATGCGTATTTGAAGGTCAACCCCTATAAAGCCAAGGGTACTGTTTCCGATCAATTGGAACAAATCGGGACGCAAAAATGGGTCGCTTTGTTTTTGGAAGACGAATATGAAATATTCTCAAATTGGCGTCGGACAGGCTTTCCCAAGTTAACCCCCACCAATTATCCCGGCAACCTCACAGGGGGCAAAATTCCAACGCGATTTCAGATTCCTGACTCTGAGGGAACTTACAATGAAGCCAATTTTATAGCCGCCAGAACGCGACAAGGAGGCACCAACAACTTATCGAGCCTGGTATGGTGGGATAAGTGATCATTCCTTTGATATAAACCAAGTTCCTCATATTCCTAAATCCATCTGCGTCTGTATCACTTATGCTAAGTCGAAGAAAACTTATCAAACGAATGTCAAGCCTTCCTTTGTTGGGAGGCTTCATGGGGGAAGCATTCCCACTAACCAGTTCCGTTCCTGCCCCACCTACAAGGGATTTATTCAAAGAACTTGGGGTGCGAACTTTCATCAACGCTGCCGGTACACTCACCTATATGACGGGTTCGCTCATGCAAGACGAAGTACTTGCTACCATTCAATATGCATCCCAAGAATTTTGCCTGCTGGATGAATTACAGGATAAGGTTGGAGAAAAAATTGCCCGCCTGGTACATTCAGAAGCTGCGGTAGTTACCTCTGGCGCTTTTTCCGGCATGACGCTCGGTTTGGCGGGTATTCTAACCGGAATGGATTTAAAAAAGGTAGAACAACTTCCTCACCTGGAATATACAGGAATGAAGTCGGAGGTGATATGTCAAAAGGGCCACGACATTGTATACAACCATGCACTGACAAATACCGGTTGCAAAATAATTTTGGTAGAAACGGTGGAAGAGCTGGAAAAAGCAATCAGTGAGCGAACCGCATTGCTCCATTTTCTGCACATCCAGTCTGACAAGGGAAAAATCATGCATGAAGAATGGGTTGCGTTGGGTAAAAAGCATAACATTCCTACCTCCATTGATATAGCCGCTGACGTACCTCCAGTAGAAAACCTGTGGAAATTCAACGATATGGGTTTCAGCTTCGTCGTGGTTTCGGGTGGAAAAGCCATGCGCGGTCCTCAAAGCGCCGGATTGCTCATGGGAAAAAAGGAAATTATTGAAGCTGCCCGGCTTCATATGCCTCCACGGGGATTCAATATAGGTAGGGGAATGAAGGTGAACAAGGAGGAAATTCTGGGAATGTATGTGGCCTTAGAAAAGTTTATCAAGCAAGATTATAACATGCTCTGGAAGGGGTGGGAAGCCAGTATAGGACTGATCGAAAATACGGTTAAATCGCTTCCGGGGATTACCACGCAGGTTACGGTAAATCCGTTAGGCAATCATACGCCAACCCTCAAAATTAGCTGGGACACAGACAAAACGAAACTGGCCGCCAAAGATCTTATGGAAGCTTTACAGAAAGGCAATCCTTCCATTGAAGTGGGAGGCGGAAAGAACGGCATTAGCGTAACGGCCTGGATGCTTAAACCCGGTCAGGATAAAATAGTAGCAACCCGGCTCAAAGAGGAGTTGTCCAAGTTATCCTGAGGTTAACCAAAATATGATCTGAGTTTCAAATATAAAACCGACCTATCATCCCTACCCTTTCATTATGAAACGAAAACTGTCATTCACTTCTTTGTTCCTTGCTGTAATCAGTTTCTCCGCCTTTGGTCAGCAGTATTCGGTACTCATCAAAGGTGGGCATGTAATTGATCCCAAAAACAACATCAATGCGATTATGGATGTGGCACTGAACGGAGATACCGTAAAAAGTGTAGCCAAGAACATCGATCCGAAATTGGCTATCCAGGTTGTCAACGCCAAAATGGATCAAACATATAGTAATGGTCCAAATGCACTTCCTCCGGACGGATTTACCCTCCGTACCGGTGTTACAACCGTTGTAGATGCAGGTTGTGCAGGGTGGAAGTCATTTCCAGATTTCAAGAAGCAAACCATCGATATATCCAAAACCCGTGTACTCGCTTTGCTAAACATCGTGGGTGAGGGCATGCGCGGTGGAACCTATGAACAAAATATTGCGGACATGGACCCTCAAAATACCGCACGAGTAGCAAAAGAAAACACGGATCACGTCGTGGGGATCAAACTGGCGCATTTTAACGGACACGACTGGACTCCGACAGACAAAGCCGTTGAAGCCGGTAAGCTTGCCAATGTACCTGTTATGATTGATTTTGGAGGAAGTACTCCTACCCTGTCTATCGAAGAACTTTTCCTGAAACACCTGCGTCCGGGCGACATTTTCACTCATTGTTTTGGACAGTTATCAAGTCGCGAGCCCATTTTGGATATAACTACCGGCAAAATAAAACCTTTTGTACATGAGGCTCGTAAAAGAGGTATTCTTTTCGATGTCGGTTATGGTGGAATCAGCTTTGCCTTTTCGCAGGCCATTCCTGCCATAAAAAGTGGTTTCTACCCCAATACCATCAGCACAGACATTCACACAGGAAGCATGAACAATGCGATGAAAGATATGCTTAATGTAATGTCTAAATTTTTGGCTATGGGTATGGATCTTCAAAGTGTGATTAAAGCCAGTACCTGGGCGCCTGCACAAGCCATTCAAAGAGAGCAACTCGGTAGCCTTACAGTGGGCGGTGTGGCCGATGTGGCAGTGCTTCGATTACTCAAAGGCAACTTCAATATGAATGACACGGGCGTTTTTGGTTTCTTTGACTATACGGGTACCAAGATAACTGGCAAGGAAAAACTTGAATGCGAAGCCACCATTAGGGCCGGTAAAGTAGTCTATGATTTAAATGGAATTACTACGCCCATCATAGCACCTAAAAAAATAAATACAAAGTTGTAAATAACCAGAGGCTTTCTGTCTTTATAGGTTGGATTGCAAACCATTACACCATTGGTCTGCAATCCTTCTTGAATTTTATCTCAGATACGTAAATGAATAATCTATGAAATTAAAAATCCTGGCCACGGCTACCATTCTTCTCGGCCTCAATGGCTACAATCAGTCCAAAGCACAAACCATTCCCAAGGAGGAACTCATCTTTTTAACCTCAGAATGGAAAGGAGATAGGTTTCCGGATGGTCGGCCAAAAATTTCGGATGATCTCATTCGCCGTGCAAAAGACATTGCCATTGAGGAAGCATGGGTTGTGCTTCAAAATGAAGGATACAATTGCCAGTTTGATGGCAATTGGAAAATGATTCATCAGGACGTAACCGTGGCGGGGCGCGCACTCACCGCTCAAAGCAGCAGATCGGAAGAGCACACGTCT
>CALGRQ010000067.1 GCA_937880795.1 uncultured Dyadobacter sp.
GAAAAGGAGATAGAGGCGAGAGAATATAATAGCAAAATATTTGGAATGGAGGGTTTACTGTTCCAAAAGAAAAAAGAGTTGATGAAGCCGGTGATGGAGAGAGTTCAAAGAGCGCTTACCAAGGTATGCAGTCAACGTCGATTGGATTTTCTGATTGACAAATCGAGTGACTCCGGCTTGTTGTTTACAAATCCCAAGCATGATTACTCGGATTACATTTTAGAAGAACTTGGCATAAGCCTAAAACCAGTACAAGCTTCGAATAAAGCTAAAACAGTAAGTGAAGACGTGCCGGCAGCAGTGAAACCCACTCCCAAACAAAAAAGTACAACCAATAAACTCAAATAAGTAAAAAGCAATGAAAAAAAAATTAATGGCGTTTTTGGTCGTAATGACCTTCGTTAGTGCCCCTCTGTTAGCGCAAACAACTCCTGCAAGCGGTCTTACAAAAATTGGATATACCAATGTTGACTATATAATTGATAAATTGCCAGAAGCGAAGAAAATGCAAAATGAGCTTGAAGTTACAAAAGCTCAATTGGATAAGTCGCTTGGTGATATGATCAAAGAAGCGCAGGAGAAATATGAAGCGTATCAAAAGAATGGCGCTAGCATGACGGACGTAATTCGTGCGGACAAAGAGAAAGAATTACAAGGATTGCAGACGCGTATTCAAGAATACCAAAACAGCGCTCAAACTTCGTTGCAGAAGAAGCAACAACAATTGTTGGAGCCAATTTTGAACAAAGTGAATGATGCTATTCAGGCTGTTGGTAAAGAAAACGGATACCTTTACATCCTGAACATGGACGCAGGTATGAACTCTACACCAATTATCCTATATGTAGGATCTGAGGAATATGCAGTATCTAACTTGATTCTACGTAAATTGGGTGTTGACCCTGACAAAATTGAAGCTGCTCCAGCTGCTAAGCCAGCTGCTGCCCCAGCTACAACGCCGGCAAAACCAGCTGCAACACCAGCTGCAACTCCGAAGAAGAAGTAATATCAAAACAATAATGTAAAACCAGAGCGCGGTTCTTAGGGAACTGCGCTCTGGTTTTTTTGTTGTTTAATATGATGCATTGATATGAAGAAGGATACCTTTGTGGTGATAGGTTTATGGCTTGTATATAAATAATGCAAAAAGAACAAGTAGGATATAAGTAGCTTGTGATGGGCGAAAATTAGCTTTACATTCACAATGTTTCGTATACAGGATTTGTTAATTTTGCGTTAAGATCAATGTGTTCTTAGACCCATTAAATAAATTATATTTCTGACGTGATGGTTTTAAAAAATCTATTTAAGATATTCTTAGTTCTGACGATCATTTCGGTATTTCAAGGAGTTCAGGCGCAGGATAATTCCCGCTCAGGCGTAACACCTTTACAAATACTACTTCCAAAGGAGTCCGACTGGAATGTATTGGATGAAGGCAAGGAGATCAATTTTCATTTACAAACAAAAGGTGGAAAAGGGGATTCGATTCGCTATAATATCGTAAGCGGTTTGGCCAAGGATATGAAGTTTGACTCACTGGGTCATTTTGTTTGGACGCCAGGTTATGACGTTGCCGACCGTATTAATACAACGAAGTTTTTCCCGGTGGTTTTCGAAGCACAATCTTTAAATGGAGAAACGGCTTCAAGAGAGGTTGTTTTTAAGGTTACGCACGTTAACCGTCCGCCGCAGGTTGATGAGTTAAAGCCCTTCTATATACAGTACAAAACACAAAACCTGTATCAGGTTGATATGAATTCTGTTCGGGATCCAGACGGAGATCCTGTCGTGTTTATTCCCATTCTGGATGGTGGAATGCCGGAGGGTATGAAATTGACTGCGGGTGGAGAGATTATGTGGGAGGCTTCTACAAAGCAGTTCAATACACTTAAGGAAGGACCTAGGTATATGGAATTTTATGTGGAGGATCAGCCTTCAAAGGCCCGAACAAAAGGTAAGTTAAGACTCGAAATTACTCAGATGGACCTGGCTCCTGACTTTACCATGGTTCCTCAGAATCCTGTTATCAAGAGCCCGGAAAACGTAAGAATCAATCTTCGTTTTTCTTTGTCTGACCCCAATGGTGAAGGCGATATCGCTTCTTTCAATTTCATTTCTGAGAATAAAAATGTTCCTAAGGGAGCTTTGGTGAAGAATACACCTACCAATTATGAGTTCATTTGGGAGCCTGGCTATTCGTTCGTGAATGACCCCTATGATACCCTTGCATTCAATATGACATTTTATGTGATGGACAAATCTCAGAATAAGCGAGAAAAGACCGTGCGCTTTGTCATTAAAAATACAGTGGATCAATCGGAACGCGATGCTTATGTTTTTGGACTGTACAAAGGAGCACTGGTTAATGCCTGGGGATTGTTGGAACAAATGCAGGAAAAGGAATCATACTTAAAAAAGGCCTATTCACGTGCTAAAAAAGGTAAGCGTAGCCGATCATTAATGAATGCCACTTTGGGGGCAACCACAGGTTTGGCACCTACATTTACAAAGCCAGGCTCCGACACGCGTAGTTATATAACCACCATTGGTGGTACAACCGTGGCTACAGTGGGTGCATTGGAAGCTACGGAAGTTATTGGTAAGTCTACGAATGGATTACTCGATCGTTTTAACTATGTGGTTCAAAAGAAGAATGAACTACAAAATAAGGGAGATATATTCGCCAGAGAATACTCTCAGAAGTCAACAAGACGTGCACCCGACTTCATCAAAAGGCTGGATGAGTTTAAGGCCCTGATGAATCTTAGTGGTTTGGTAGCTTTGGAATTGGATGCGAACTGGGAGAATAAAAAAGAAGCTACGGATGCAGCTATAAAGAAAACATTTAAGGACTTTATGCCTTACTCGAAGGATGAGAATTAAGTGATAAATTGTCGAAGACAAAAAAGAGAACCTAAGGGTTCTCTTTTTTGTCTTCAGGACCTTCCGTTTTTATTTCCTCATCGGTAGAAAGGTCATTGCTAGGGTTGCTATCAAGAGAGGGTGAACTGGATACCTCGTTGTTTGAAATGCTCTCTTCATGTATTGTATCCTCGTTGCTTAACGTATTATCCGTTTCGTTTTCAGGTTCTTCATATTGCGGATGGAAGCTTCCTTGGAAAATAAGTATGCTACATACCCCAATAAATATGCAGGAGTCAGCAATATTGAATATTGGTGTGGAATAATATTGCCCACCCCACACAGGAACCCATTCAGGAATGAAACCTTCCCAGAAATCGACAAATATCATATCGATAACCTGTCCATGAAACCAAGGCGTAGGAGAGCCATATGGAGCGTTATCCAGGAAAACACCATAAAATGTACTGTCAATAACATTTCCTACTGCTCCGGCCAGAATCATCGAAAGTGCCAATAACAAGCCTTTGGTTGCACCTTCTTTTGCCAAACGAACCAAATACCATCCTATACCGCACATGGCAACCAATCGGAAAAGTGTTAAGAACAATTTGCCATATTCATGTCCTAGCTGCATTCCAAATGCCATGCCGGGATTCAGTACGTAATGTAATTTAAGCCAATTACCGATCAGAGGAATTTGACCCGAAAAACCGGGCTCCATATATTGATGAACCAATAGCTTAGATAGCTGGTCAATAATGATCAGGATAATACTAAAAAGCAAATATGGGGTAGGATTTTTAGGTTGGTTCATTCGACTTTATTACAATTAATATCTTTAAGAAAATGCTAAAATAGTAAGATACTTACAAAGAACTGATTCCACGTCTCTTCAATTCACTTTTAACCAAAAGGAATTCGCGACTACTTTGCCCTGCTATGGAAGTATTTTCTTCTGCTCTGCGAATCAAATAGGGGAGTACCGCACTAATGGGGCCATATGGGACATATTTCACAACATTGTAATTAGCCTTGGCAAGGTTATACGAAATGTTGTCACTCATACCCAATAATTGTGCAAACCATATGCGCGTATCTTTCTTATCAATATCCAGTTTAGCCATTTTTGCCGCACAGTACTGGCAGCTGTATTCATTGTGTGTACCTAGGCATATTGCAATATGATTGATATTTTCCAGACAGAAATCAATCGCTGAGTTATAGTCGTTATCTGTAGCCACCTTGGAGGTATGAATTGGGTTAAAATACTCGTTTTCCCGGGCTCTAAGTTGCTCCTTTTCCATATAGGCTCCACGAACCAGCTTTGCTCCTAAAACGTAACCCTTTTGCCGGGCTGTAAGGTATGCACCTTTGAGCGTCTCCAACGTCTCGTGCCGATATAGCTGGAAAGTATTGTAAACGATGGGCGTTTCTTTATTAAACTGCTCCATCATTTCATAGGAAAGCTCGTCGATCACGTTTTGAATCCAACTTTCTTCTGCATCCAGGAAAATTCGTACCTGTTTTTTATATGCGTAGCCACACAATTCTGTAACACGTTGCTTCGCACGTTGATACAGGATAACTTCAGTTTCGGTCAGTGAATCCTTTCGTTGTACTTTTTCCAGTAATTCGGATGAGGCAATTCCTGTCACTTTAAAAACAGAGAATGGGATGTCTTTGGATTCTGATGCTCTGTCTATGGTCTTTAAAATTTCCTGGGTAGTCTCATCAAAACTTAGCTCACTATCTTCTCCTTCAACGGAATAGTCTAAAATGGTACCAATGTTCGATTTGCTAAGCGCATGAATGGTTGAATCACAATCTCTAATTGTCTCACCACCACAGAATTGTTCAAAAATAGTACGTCGAATAAGATTTTTTATAGGTAAGTGAAGTTTTAGTGCAAGCTTTATAAAAAAAGTGCCTAAATTTACCACTCGAGCCTGATTCATAAGACTGAATAACCAGTATGTTTTACGAAGTCCAGCGTCGGATTTGGATGCAAAGGCGACGGAAGTGTCTTCAAAAAATACAGGTATTTTATCTTTTGGGAGAGGGGATGCCATTGTTATGAAAGGTTTTCCTGAATAAGTGTTCAATTATATTCAGGCTAATTCATTGAATAAAAGTAATACGTACTGGGAGTGAACTTGAATTTTGCTGTCAAATGTACGTCAATCCCTGAAATACGCATAACACAAATTGTAAATATTACTATTATCTATTTTTTATTAAGGACAGTTTTTGAATATGAACGCTTCTTTAGATATCCTTCCGCTTAGCAGTTGGATCAATACCGAAGGAAAACCTTTGGTAATCGCCGGGCCTTGCAGCGCAGAGACCGAGGAACAAATGTTAGAAACCGCAACCCAGATCAAAGAGGAAGGATTTGCGCACGTGCTACGTGCGGGAATTTGGAAGCCAAGAACTCGTCCTGGTAGTTTTGAAGGTATGGGTGAAGCAGCTTTGCCATGGTTAAAAGCGGCAAAGGAAGCAACAGGTTTACCAGTTGCTGTTGAAGTGGCGAACCCTCAACACATCGAACTAGCATTAAAATACGGAGTAGATATTCTGTGGGTTGGTGCAAGAACAACTGTGAACCCTTTTAATGTTCAGGAACTTGCTGATGCTTTGAAAGGTGTTGATGTACCTGTATTGGTTAAAAACCCGGTTAACCCTGACTTACAACTTTGGATTGGTGCTTTGGAGCGTCTAAACCAAGCTGGTGTTAAGAAATTGGGTGCGATCCACCGTGGGTTCTCCAACGCTCAGGAAACAAAGTACCGCAATTCACCGATGTGGAATATTGCCATCGAACTTAAGACTTTGTTGCCAAACCTTCCGGTAATTGGTGATCCTAGCCACATGGCTGGAAAGCGTGCATATTTGTATGAAATTACACAACGCGCATTAGACTTGAATTATGATGGTTTGATTATTGAGTCGCACCGTGAGCCGGATAAGGCTTGGTCGGATGCTTCGCAGCAGTTAACACCAGCTGCTTTGGGTCAAATGCTACACGATCTTCAAGTTCGTAAAGAATCTTATGGAAGCGACTACCAGTCTCAACTGGAGGTGGTAAGAGGTAAAATTGACAACCTTGACCGTGAATTGCTTGAAACACTTGCAGCACGTATGGCTTTGGTTGAAAAATTAGCGGAATACAAACGCGACAATAATGTTGCGGCTTATCAGGTTGACCGTTTCCGTGAAGTATTGGAAACTCGTGCAGGATGGGGTAAGAGCTTGAATCTATATCCAAACCTGGTAGACGAGCTGTTTAAACTTGTTCACATGGAATCTATCCGTAAGCAAACTGAGGTTATGAACCAAGTTAGTGCTTAACGAATATATTGCTTAAAAAAAGGCTGTTTCTGTGAGGAAACGGCCTTTTTCAATTTAAAGAGGCTATATTCCTTTCTCTTTTAATAGCCGGGAAATCTCCCTGGCCCATATCAGATATGCTTTTTCATTCAGGTGAGTCTTATCTACTGCATATTCGCTTTTGAGTCCTGTGCTATCTGCAATAAAAGGGTTTATGTCGAGAAAGTCGATCTGATTTTTGGAACAATACTCAATCAGAAATTGATTTAAACGACTTACTTCGGATCGACTTTCCGGGTTGTTTTGCTCATATAATGTAAGCGTAACAACCGGTTGAATATCATGACGAACCAGTGTTTCCAAAATTTGACGATAGTTATTCTGAATTTTGTCGGGACTTACACCTACGGTTATATCGTTAATCCCTCCCATGACAAAGCAAATTTGGGGATGATGATCAATTACCATTGGATCAATGGCACGTAGGAAGTGATAGGTGTTTTGGCCGGGAAGCGCCTGCGTAAGGACATCGGTGCGTTTCAAAAGCTCCACCCACTTACCTTGGGCAGTGATGGAATTCCCGAACATGACGATTTTAGGAGTACCTTTTACGGAAACATATCGTTGATAAAGTTTATCTCGATAGACATAGGCCAGTATGATGAACGCTATTACAAAAACCAAATTGCAGGTAATGGATATGAATAGATAGCTCTTTTGTTTCATCACAACAAGATTTCTACATCCATTTACTGAGGAACTGGCTAAAAACTTCTTTGTACTGGTCGCTCACAGGAATGGTGATGCTGCCTATTTGAATCGAATTACGAGTTACTGCTCCTATCTGATCCAGGTTGACAATAAAAGATCGGTGAATCCTCATGAATTTGGAAGTAGGAAGTTTTTCTTCAAGAGCTTTAAGACTTGTAAGCGATAAAATGGGTTTGCTATCCGATTTTAAATGCACCTTCACATAGTCCTTTAAACCTTCCATATATAGAATGTCGTCATATGCGATACGCACCATCTGATACTCGACTTTCAAGAATAGGTACTCATCTCTGGTTTCGGGCACGGGTATCGATTGTGCAGCTTTACGTAAAAGTTCTACATAGGCCTTGGCCTTGGTCGCTGCTCTTAAAAACTCCTCATAGTTGAATGGTTTGAGCAGATAATCCAATGCATCTACCCGAAAACCATCTAACGCATATTGGTTAAATGCGGTTGTA